>WTHW01000229.1:6369-21448 GCA_011526395.1 Alphaproteobacteria bacterium | reverse complement strand
ATACGCTCAACACGTGCATCACGCCAAAAACGGGCAAATGGCAAATCATCCATCAAACCCATACCGCCATGTAGCTGGATACAGGTATCTGTCACGCGCGCTAGCATCTCTGTTGCATATAATTTAGCAGAGGCAATTTCGCGGTTGGCATCAAGGCCTTGATCAAGTTTCCATGCGGCGTTGAGTGTGAGGAATTCAGCAGCATCAATCTCGGTGATCATGTCAGCTAGTTGGAAGCTGACACCTTGGAATTTGCCGATTTGCTGGCCGAATTGCTTACGCTCTGTCAGGTATGGCAATGTAAGCTCAAAAGCGCGTCTGGCGCGGCCCACTGAGCAAGCGGCAACTGAAATGCGTGTTGCGCCAAGCCATTCATTGGCAATGTCAAAGCCGCGATGCACCTCGCCCAAGATTTGGCTTTTTGGCAAGCGGCAATCTTCGAAACGCAAGATACAATTCTGGTAACCGCGATGAGAGACAGATGAATATCCCTCTTCAATGGTGAAGCCGGGTGTGCCTCTATCAACAAGGAAGCATGTGATTTTTTTCTTTATGCCGCGCGGTGTTTCTTCTTCGCCTGTTGCGACAAACACAATCACGAAATCCGCGATATTTGCGTGGCTGATGAAATGTTTTGTGCCATTGACAATCCAGTCATCCCCATCTTGTCGTGCGGCACATTGCATACCGCGCACATCAGAGCCTGCGCCAGGTTCTGTGAGGGCAAGCGCGTCGAATTTTTCACCTGAGACTGCTGGCAGAAGATATTTTTCACGCTGTTCGCCTTCGCACGCCATTAAGATGCCAGATGGTCTGCCAAAAAAGACAGTCAGCGCATTTGAGCCGCGCCCCAATTCGCGTTCAACCAATGTAAAATCAAAATGATTTAGACCAGCGCCGCCAACTTCTTCTGGGAAGTTACAGCCGAAAAAGCCAAGCTCTTTACATTTTTGCGCAATATCTTTGCCAATCTCATCTGGCACGAAACCTTTCTTTTCAACAAGCTCTTCATGAGGATAGATTTCCTGTTCTACAAATTGGCGAACAGTTTCTACAATCATCTCTTGTTCTTGGCTTAATCCAAAATGCATATTGCTACCCTCACTTATTTTTTAACGCCAACAGACCTGCCGCTATAATCTGGTATCGCAAGGGCTTCATGTGCCTTTGCAAGTTTTGCGAGCCCGTCTGATACAGGTGCGTGTGCCAGTGCGCTCGCGCCTTTATTCTGATCCACATGCAATAGCATATGCTCGCCAGTTGCGACGATATCGCCATCTTTATTTTTCATCTCGTGGATAAGATGAAGCTTTTTGCCATCCCATAAGATGATTTGGCTTGTTGTGGTGTATTCATCACCCAAAGCCATCTCACCCAAGTGACGAATATGGGTTTCAACTGTGTAAAAGCTATAGCCTTTATCAAGATAATTTTTGTCCATACCGCCAGCTGTTAAGACAGCATCTGTGGCATCACTGAAAACATGGCCATAACGATATTCTGTCATATGGCCGTTATAATCTATCCAATCTGGCATTACACGCCCTTTATGAAGCGCAAGCGGCTTTGTCAGATCGGGATCTGAAAGGCCGTTTGATGATGCTTTTCGTGCGGCATCCACTTCATTCAAAAAGGCGCCAGCTGCCCAATTATGTGATTTCAAAGAGCGCAAAAAGGAGATGAGGTTTTTATCTCTTATCGCTTCAAGCTCGCGAATAGAATGGGCGCCTGATTGGGCATCAGATTGTGAGGCGATTTTATCAATCAGCTCGTCTGTTAGCTCTGGCACATCCATCAATTTTGTCCATGGCCATGCCAAGGCAGGGCCAAATTGGGTGATGAAATGACGCATACCTGCCTCACCACCAGCAACGCGGTAGGTTTCGAACAAGCCCATCTGTGCCCAACGCAAACCAAAGCTGTGTGTCATGATATCATCTATCACATCTGTGGTAGCGATATCATCATTGATAAGCCATAGCGCCTCGCGCCAGACAGCCTCAAGCAATCTGTCACCCACATGAGCGTCAATTTCACCCTTGATGTGAACAGGCTTCATTGAGATGGATGATAATATCTCTTTAGCACGTGCAATTTGCTCATCGCTTGTCGCAGGTGATGCCACCAATTCAACAAGGGGCAAAAGATAGACAGGATTATAAGGGTGCGTGACCACAATCTGTGAAGGGTCAGATGCACCTTCTTGCAACTCAGTTGGGGTGAAGCCTGATGTGGAGGAGCCGATAAGCGCCTCTTTGGAGCAGGCTACTTGAATTTGGCAGTAGACAACGCGTTTGATATCAGGGCGCTCTGGCACAGATTCTTGAATCCAGCTTGCTTGTGATACCGCCTCTTCTAGTGTTTTGGCAAAGCTTAGTTTGCCTTCAGCAGGCATTTCGCCATCTATCAGATAGGGGGCAGAGGCGCGTGCATTTTTCATCACCTCAGAGATTTTGCGCTCTGACTGTGGGTCTGTATCAAACACAATAACGTCCCAGCCAGCCAGCAAGAAACGCGCTGTCCAGCCGCCACCAATAACACCGCCACCAATTATCGCTGCAATCTTATTCATCAAACTATCCTATTGGCTTATTTTTAACTGATATTATCTGATATCAACTGGCGCGCGCTTTACAAGGGCTAGCTCGTCTCTTACCTCTGCTGGACTCATAAGGGTTGGACCTAAATTTGTGATGATAGAGGCTGCTTTTTCAACAAGCTGTGCGTTTGTTGCCAATACACCTTTTGAGAGCCATAAATTATCTTCTAGACCAACACGGACATTGCCGCCTGCAAGTGTGGCGGCGGCAACAAATGGCATTTGATGACGACCAATTGAAAAGGCAGAGAATGTCCAATTAGATGGCACATTATTGACCATCGCCATGAAGGTATTCATATCATCTGGCGCACCCCATGGCACACCCATACATAATTGCACCATGACAGGATCTTCGATAAGCCCCTCTTCAACAAGCTGTTTTGCAAACCATAGATGGCCTGTATCAAAGGCTTCGATTTCAGGGCGCACGCCAAGCTCTGTCATGCGTTTTGCCATATCACGCAACATGCCAGGTGTATTTGTCATCACATAATCAGCTTCGGCGAAATTCATTGTGCCACAATCAAGTGTGCAAATTTCAGGCAAACATTCTGCGACATGTGCCACTCTTTCAGCAGCGCCAATCATATCTGTTGCATCTGGATTTAAAGGAAGCGGGTTCTCAGATGAGCCAAAGACCATATCACCACCCATACCAGCAGTTAGGTTTAGAACAACATCTGTTTCGCTGTCTCTTATTCTGTCTGTGACTTCGCGGTAAAGAGCTAAATCACGTGATGGTTTGCCAGTTTCAGGGTCGCGCACATGGCAGTGGACGACAGCCGCACCAGCTTTGGCAGCGTCAATCGCGGCCTCTGCGATTTGTTGTGGTGAGCGCGGGACAAGCGGGCTTCTATCTTGGGTGCCGCCAGAACCTGTGATGGCAGCTGTGATGAATACAGATTTACGCATTGATAATGGCATGATTAGCCCCTTTAAAACCTTAGAATATATGGTTACACTACATGTTATCATCTGATACAGTATTGGGCGATCAAATATCCTAATTCCGTAGCTTTCTGTCCTAATATAGGAGAATAAAAATGGGGAATGATTCCGGTCAAAATGAACAGCTATCAGCGCAAGAATTTATGGCGTTAGTGCGTTTTAACGATGATGGCCTTGTCCCAGCGATCGCACAGCAATATGACACAAATGAAGTGTTGATGATGGCATGGATGACAAAAGAAACATTGGAAGAGACGATCGCCACAAAACGCGCCTGTTATTGGTCGCGATCTCGCCAAGCTTTTTGGCGCAAAGGTGATACATCTGGCCATAGCCAACATATCAAATCCATCGAGATAGATTGTGATGGTGATACAATTTTATTGAAGATTGATCAGGTTGGCGCGGCCTGTCATACAGGCGCGCGCAGTTGTTTTTTCACATCACTCAAAGACTAGCTATGTGATGAGAGGCAGGATTTAATTGTCTGTGCCATCGTGCGCATAAGGGTCACATAAAGATCTGGCCCTTTTTCAAGGGACGCACCAAGCGGGTCTAGAACAGCTGTTCCTGCATTTGTGTTTTCTGTCACAAGTTGTACCATTTTTGGCTGGAATTGCGGCTCAGAGAAGACGCAGATAGCATGTGCGTTGCGCACTTCTTCTTGTAACTCTCTGATACGATCTGCACCCGGTGCGACTTCTGGTGAAATGGTAATCGCACCAACCGCTGATAGGCCAAAGCGATTTTCAAAATATTGATAGGCATCATGAAAGACGATGTACCCTTTATCAGACACAGGCGCTAATTCTGCGGTTAGCTCTGTTGTTAAAGCATCTAGCTGTGTCATCAGATTGGCAGCGTTTGCCTCATAGAGGGCGGCATTGGCAGGGTCTATCTCTGCAAGATGCTCTTCGATTTCATGAACCAGCTTTTTGGCATTTTGTGGATCCAGCCACAAATGCGGGTCAAACGCCCCATGATTATGACCTTCGTGACTGTCATGCTCTTCATGATCGTCGTGGCCATGTTTATCATGCTTATGTTCGTCATGATCGTCGTGGCCATGTTCATCATGCTTATGCTCGTCATGATCGTCGTGGCCATGTTCATCATGCTTATGTTCATCATGATCGTCATGGTCATCGTGATCATGTGCATCAAAGGCACCGCCTTCACGGAAGGCTAGCTTGGTTATGCCATGACTATCCATAAGGGATACAGATTTAGCATCTTTGGCGATCGTCTCAATTGCGCTTTCTAGGAAGGCTTCAAGATCATGACCCATCCAGAAGACGATATCGGCCTCTTGCAGATTGCGCGCTTGGGAAGGTTTGAGAGCATAATTATGAGGTGAATTCGCCCCCTCAACAATCAAACTTGGTGTGCCGGCGCCTTGCATGACTGAGGCAACAAGGGAATGTATCGGCTTGATAGAGGTCACAACCTTCATATCTGCATAGGCGTAGCCAATGCTAGTGGCTGAAACTGTAAATGCTATGAGGGAGGATTTTAAAAGCTTCATTGAATGTTCCTGAAATCACTATGAGCAATGGATAGTCATTTGACTAAAATGTTATATTATTACATACACTGTTATATTATAACATTTACTTTATCAATCATAAATTTACGGTTATGATGTTGGCGACAGTCAAAAAGGGCAAATCAGGTGCTGGTATCTTTGGAAAATGTGAGCGTGAAACGCGCTGATAAGTGGTTAGTGAAAGGCGTCACCATGAGCGTTGATGCTGGTGAAATTGTCACGATGATTGGGCCAAATGGGTCTGGCAAATCAACCACAGCCAAAGTCGCGTTAGGCATTTTGGGCGCTGATCAAGGTGAGGTTGTGCGCAAAGAGGGTCTGTCTGTTGGCTACGTGCCGCAGAAGCTTGATATCAACTGGACATTGCCGCTCAGCGTAAAGCGGTTTTTGACGCTGACAAACCCTGCAAGTAAATCACAAATGCAAGAGGCGCTAGAGGCAACGCAGACAGCTCATTTGTGCGATACGCAGATGAGCAATTTATCAGGTGGTGAGTTTCAACGTATTTTGCTGGCAAGAGCGATTATCAGGCAACCTGAATTGCTGGTGCTTGATGAGCCTGTGCAAGGTGTTGATTTTAACGGTGAGATTGCGCTCTATAAGCTGATTGAATCTATCAGAACAAAATTAAATTGCGGTGTTTTGCTTATCTCGCATGATTTGCATGTTGTGATGTCCACCACTGATCGTGTGATTTGCCTAAACGGTCATGTGTGCTGTTCTGGTACGCCAGCCAATGTGGCATCTAGCCAAGAATTTATCTCTTTATTTGGCACACATGCCGCATCATCATTGGCGTTTTATGAACATAATCATGATCATGACCATCATCTTGATGGGCGCATTGAACACCATCATTCATAACCAAACACAAAGATAGATTAGTTGCATTATGCTTGATGATTTTTTTACAAGAGCTTTGCTAGGCGGGATTGGGGTTGCGATCATTGCAGGACCCATCGGGTGCTTTATTATTTGGCGCAGGCTTGCCTATTTCGGAGATACCTTATCGCATTCTGCGCTACTTGGTGTGGCGATTGCTTTGTTACTAGAAGTGAATGTCACGCTGACTGTGTTTGCTATCTGTGTGATTATCTCGTTCATGTTGTTGTTTTTGCAGAAACGCGCCAGCCTGTCCTCTGATGCGCTTCTTGGGTTATTGGCGCATTCCTCACTCGCATTAGGGCTTGTGGTGCTTGCCTTTATGACTTGGGTGCGCGTTGATCTTATGGGCTTTTTATTTGGTGATATCCTTGCGATAGGCAAGACAGATATCGCTGTGATTTGGATAGGCGGCGCACTTATTATTGCGGCTATCAGCCTGATTTGGCGCCGGCTTTTTGCGGCCACTGTGAATTATGATTTAAGCGTTGCAGAAGGTATCAAGCCGCAATTTGTCAATGCGATCTTTATGGTCATTGTGGCAGCTGTCATTGCAGCATCAATGAAATTGGTGGGCGTGTTATTGATCACAGCCTTGCTGATTATCCCTGCGGCAACAGCGAGACGCTTTGCCTCTTCGCCTGAACAGATGGCACTCTTGGCCTCACTCATCGGGGTGGTTTCAGTGCTTCTTGGGCTGAATGGCTCTCTTGCATGGGATACACCAGCTGGCCCGTCTATTGTTGTAGCGGCTATGAGCTGTTTTGCCTTATCATTGATAAAATTGCCGTCTTTATTATCGAGAAAAGCAAAGCATGCGCGCACAGATGAGATGAAGTGAAAAAGCCATGAGCCAATCTGATTCAACGACCCCATCATTGACCAAAAACCAGCTATTGGTGCTAGAGGCGTTAAGAAGTGCCGGGCAAGCGGCTGGTGCTTATCAGCTGTTGGAAGTGTTGAGAGATAAAGGATTTAAGGCGCCTTTGCAGGTGTATCGTACGTTAAATCAGCTAGCTGATCGCGGCCTTGTCCATCGTATTGAAAGCCTGAATGCATGGATGGCTTGTTGTGATGATCATCATCATGGCACGCCGATTTTTGCCATTTGTAATGACTGCGGCAACGTCACTGAATATCTTGACCATAGCCTGACTGAAACCATCACGGCCTTGCCAACTGATACAGGGTTTCAACCTGATAGGTCCATTATCGAAATCTATGGGCAATGCAGCGCTTGTGTTGCAAGCAGTTAAGATAAGTCTATCTGTAGGGTATGTGAGTGAAGGATTGAGATAAATGGAACAACGCAAACTTGGTAAAGATGGCCCTTTGATATCTGCAATTGGATTTGGCGCTATGTCATTTTCAAATTTCTATGGCCCTGTCGTTGAAAAAGAAGCGCATGCCATTTTAGATAGATGTCTTGAGGCTGGCATCACACATATTGATACAGCTGATATTTATGGTAATGGATTTTCTGAAGATTGCATTGGCAGCTATTTAAAATCTGCGAGCGCTGAGGTGAAAGCGCATTTTTCAATTGCCACAAAAGCAGGCATTTATCGCTCGCCAGAAGGAGAGCGCGCCCATCGCAATGATAAGGAATATCTGACACAGCAGCTAGATGCCTCTCTTCGCAAAATGGGGCTAGAGGCTGTTGATTGTTTTTATGTCCATAGACGAGACCCAGCGACACCGATTGAGGATGTCACAGAAATTTTGGCTGGCTTTATCAAGGCAGGTAAAATTAAAGGCTTTGGGTTTTCAGAAATCGCGCCCTCATCCTTGCGGCGCGCGCATAGCATCCACCCTGTCATGGCTGTGCAATCTGAATATTCACTATCGGTCAGGTCGCCTGAATTGGGGTTGGTGCAAACTTGTGCAGAGCTAGGCACAGCCGTTGTTGCCTTCTCGCCAGTCGCGCGCTCTTTATTGACAGATAAGCCACATGATTTGGAGAAGTTAAAATCGATTCCGTTCCTTGTGAATAACCCACGATTTATGGAGCCGAATTTATCTGCCAATGTGGCGTTGACAGAGCCGTTTCGTGCCCTTGCAAAAGATTGTGGCCTGACAGCCGCTGGCCTTGCCATTGCGTGGTTGTTGCATCAATCAGATCATATCATCCCCATTCCTGGCACACGTTATGTCTCTCATCTGAATGAGGCGATTGCAGGCGCAGGCTTCACCATGACTGAGGAAGTTGCGAGCGAGATTGACCGCATTTTGCCAATTGGATGGGCGCATGGTGATCGCTATAGTGAGCATCAGTGGTTTGGCCCTGAGCGTTATTGCTAAAAAAGGTGTTTAGACATGTCTGAAATTGCATTGCTTGATGGCGGTCTTGGCCAAGAGATAAATAAACGCGCCACATCTGATAAAAGCCACCCCCTATGGTCGGTAAAAGTCATGGATGACGAGCCGCAGATTGTGATTGATGTGCATAAGGATTTTATCAATGCAGGTGCGCGCACAATTTCAGTGAACAGCTATACCATCACACAAAGCAGATTAGACAGGAACGGGCATAGCGAGCGATATGATGATTTTCATCAGATGGCGAGCGCGATGGTGACACAAGCTGTTGCGCAATCAGATATCGCGCGCGATGAGATTACGATTGCAGGATGCTTGCCACCTGTTGCGGCATCCTATGTCGCTGAAGAAGCGCTTGATTATCAAAGCTCATATGATGAATATGCCCGCATTATTGCAGCGCAAGGCCCATATGTTGACTTGTTTTTGGTGGAGACAATGTCAAATATCACTGAGACAAAGGCAGCTGTCGCGGCGCTAAGGGATAATGGTCACAAAGCCTATATCGGTCTTACCTTAAATGATGATGCGACTAATACGCTTCGTTCTGGTGAGAGGTTAGAGCAAGCCATTGATGAGCTAGGCGCTGAAGGGGTCTCTGCCTTATCCATTAATTGTTGTTATCCAGAGGCGATTGATAAGGCGATGCCATTATTGGGCAAATCAGGTTTGCGTGTTGGCGGCTATGCCAATGGCTTTACCTCTATCACAGCGCTTCGCCCAGGCCAGACTGTTGATAATTTAACAGCGCGGCGTGATCTTGACCCGCAAAGCTATGCCAATCATATCGACAGATGGATTGATGATGGCGCCACGATTATCGGGGGGTGTTGTGAGATAGGCCCTCAACATATTGCTTACTTAAGAGAGCATCTTATTAGACAAGGGCATAGCATCACAAAATTAGCTTAAGGGATAAGCACAAAATTACCGACAAAATCTTTTTGGCTAAATTCCTCTTGCGCTTTTGCGATATCAGCTAGCGGAAATGTTTTGGCAAGAAGCGGGCGTATCCTTGCTTGTTCAATGTAAGAGACAAGATTTGGAAAGACAGGTTCATCCCATGCAGTTGTCCCGATAAGCGTAATATCTTTTAAATACATATCACGCATATCCAATGGCACAACAGGACCAGCGATGGCGCCTGATGATGTATATCGTCCGCCACGCACCAATAATTTTAGCATATCGCCAAATGAGGGACCTGCGACATTATCCACTATCAGATCAAATGCTTCCTCGCCAGCTTGTGCGATAAGATCAGCGTTTCTGTCGAGGATGTTATCAGCCCCGATAGCGCGGACTCTGTCTGCTTTGTTTGTGGTGGTCACAGCTGTGACAATTGCACCTCGTAATTTTGCAAGCTGGACAACAGCAGAGCCGACACCACCAGAGGCACCCATCACCAAAACACGGTCACCTTGCTGGCAGTTGGCGCGGTGAAGCATTGTCTCAGCCGTTGCATAGGCACAAGGGATGGTTGCCAATTCAGCATCTGACCACTCACAATCAACAGCGAAGATTTCACTAGCTGGCACTTTGACATATTGGGCAAAGGCGCCGTCAAAATCAGATGCCATCCATGCTGTTTGCGGGTTATCAAATCCATTTGTGCGCATACAAGCACGCACCAAAACACGCTTTCCCAAAAGATGGTTATGATCATCATCTGCGATGCTGACGACCTCGCCGCAACAATCAGTGCCTTGAATGATTGGAAAAGGTGTAGCTTCGTTCCAGCCGCCATCTGCTTTATGGCTTTGGTTTTCAGATTGTTCAATGCCAAGCGCATCTGTTGAATCTGTCACAGATTGAGAATACCAGCCAAGACGTGTGTTAATTTCAGTATTATTCATACCAGCGGCAAGCACGCGTAACAAAACCTCGCCTTTTGATATTTGTGGCACCGGCACTTTGCGATATTCAAGCTTGTCATACCCGCCATTGCCTGTGGTCACAATGGCCATCATATCTGTGGGAAGATTTTGACTTGTCATAGTTTGATTACCCTTGTTGGTATGAGGCTTCATGCTTGCAAATAAAGATACAATAAAGTGATTGCAAGATGCTATTATTAGACGGCACAATTTGCCAAATGGTTATTATCCCAATCTTGATAAAGCAAGGATTTCGTCATGACAGACTTACCACAAATGAATGATGATATGTTCCACCCCCTAGATGAGACGAGATTATTTCCGTCGCGGGCAAATAGCCCTGTTAAGATTTTGATTTTATATGGCTCGTTGCGAAGCCGCAGTTTTTCACGCCTTGCGGCTGAAGAAGGAGCGCGCATTTTAGAAAAATTAGGCGCAGAGGTGCGGTTTTATAACCCATCAGGCTTGCCATTGGCAGATGATAATGCAGATGCCGACCATCCAAAGGTGGCAGAATTGCGCGATTTAGTCACTTGGTGTGATGGTATGGTGTGGTCATCACCTGAACGTCATGGTTCGATGACAGGGGTCATGAAAACACAGATAGATTGGATTCCGCTGTCGCTTGGGTCTGTGCGCCCAACACAAGGCAAGACGCTAGCAGTGATGCAAGTATCAGGCGGATCGCAAAGCTTTAATACAGTGAACCAGCTGCGGATTTTGGGGCGCTGGATGCGGCTTTTGACCATTCCAAATCAGTCATCTGTTGCCAAAGCATGGGCTGAGTTTGATGATAATGATCGGATGAAGCCATCCGCCTATTACAATCGCATTGTTGATGTGATGGAAGAATTATACAAATTTACAATGCTGACACGTGATAATCGTGACTATCTGACAGATAGATATTCTGAACGTGTGGAAAGCCATGAAGCTTTATCAAAACGTGTGAATAGCACATCATGATTGCCTTAAATAATCAGCTGGATTTTGCTTTATAAATCCATCTGATTTTGGCGCGCGACATAGGATAATAAATTATCGGTAAGCTCTGTTTTCTTTTCAGCTAGCTCGTTTAATCTGTCAGCTTTATCTTTTGGCAAGGCGTCTGTGAAGGCTGTGATTGCCGCCTGCCCGATTGTTAAATGGCATAATTTATCATCATTCAATGAGGCAATAATGGCGTTTTGTTCATCAACAATCGCCAAGATTTCATCACGCATTTCTGCAGCGACTTCATCAATTTCAATCTCGTTATCTTGTGTCATTATGATTTGGCCTTGCCAGCGAGATAGGTGTTTACACATGGCGGGCACATATAGCCGTTTGTATCTGGCAAATAGGCAAGTGCCAATTTTTCACCGCGCCAATTATCAGCGCCGCACCCACCACATTTTTTATCATCATAGAGAGCATAGCTGATGCCATTATGGGTCAGTGATGGTGCGTTATTATCTGTCATGACACATAAGTCCTTATCGATGGAAGTCACATTTCTTTTGTTTGGTTATATCAAGAAACGCTAACTTATACTAATCTTGATAATAGGGAAGATAATGCAAATGCCAAAACAACCAAATATCATTTTTATCATGTCAGATGACCATGCCGCAAAAGCGATTAGTTGTTATGGCGCAGGCATTAATCATACCCCCAATATTGACCGCATCGCGCAAGAGGGGATGAGGTTAAATCATTGTTATGTGACCAATTCCATTTGCACCCCTAGCAGAGCCGCCATTTTAACTGGCACCTATAATCATGTGAACGAGGTGACCACGTTGCATACCGCAATGGATAACCGCCTGCCACATGTTGCCAAAGATTTGCGCGGTGCTGGCTATCAGACAGCGATGATTGGCAAATGGCATTTGGGCGAAGGCCCTGCCCATGAGCCAACAGGGTTTGATTTCTGGTCAGTCCTGCCAGGTCAGGGCGTGTATTTTGATCCTGTGATGATTGAGATGGGCACGCCCCGTGAACATACAGGATATGTGAGTGAGATCATCACGCAAAAATCACTTGATTGGCTGAAATCTTGCGACAACGATAAGCCGTTTTTTTTGATGTGCCATCATAAAGCGCCCCATCGCACATGGGAGCCGCATCCAAAATATAGAGATATGAATTGTGATGATATCCGGGTGCCTGAGAGTTTTGATGATGATTATGAAAACCGCGCACTTGCAGCATCACAAGCATTAATGCGCATCCAATCTGATATCACTTATGCTGATTTGGGTTTGTGCCAGCCTGAAGGCGGGATAGAAGTTGGCGCGCCCATGACAAAAGGTAATGATATCCGCAAAATTCCCCATCCAGAAGATGTGTCTGAGATGTGCCTGATTGATAAAAATGATGGCACTCACTATCGCTTTGAGACAGCTGAAGAGTTGGCTTATTTTAAATATCAAAGATATATGAAACGCTATCTTCAAACAGTGGCATCTGTTGATGAGAGCGTTGGGGCGCTTCTTGATTATCTGGATGACGCTGGCATCGCAGATGATACCATCGTTATCTATACCTCTGATCAAGGGTTCTTTTTAGGAGAACATGGCTGGTTTGATAAAAGATTCATTTATGAAGAATCTTTCCAAATGCCCTTTTTAATTCGCTATCCGGGACAGATTCCAGCGCAGTCACAATGTGATGAGATGGCATGTAATGTGGATTTTGCGCCAACATTTCTTGATTATGCTGGCCTGCCACGCACCAGCGCGATGCAAGGCCATAGCCTGCGCCCGTTATTTGAACAAAAAGTGCCTGATGACTGGCAAGAAGTTGCGTATCATCGCTATTGGATGCACCGCGATCCTGACCATAATGCCTTTGCCCATTATGGCATTCGCACAAAAGAGTTTAAGCTGATTTACTGGTATAATGATGGGTTTGATATTGAAGGCACTATGACAGGTGATGAGCCGCCAGAATGGGAGCTATTTGACCTGAAAGCTGACCCGCAGGAGTTATATAATTGTTATCATGATGCAGGCTATCAGGATACGGTTAGGATGATGACAGAGCTGCTAGATAAAAAGATGGATGAGATTGGTGATATCAAAGTGCATTAGGTGAGGCTTTCAGCCTTGCTAGATTAAGGCTGGTTTGCCGCTAGCCATGATTGGAACATCAATATATCCCATAAATCAAACTGCCAATTCTCTTTGCCTGATAGGTGCGCATCCCATTTTTTCCGAATAGGTGCTGGGTCAAAATAGCCTTGCTGTTTTAAAAGAGTTTCATCCAATAATGCCTCTGCCCAATCACGCAACGGGCCACGCAACCAAGAGTCAATCGGAACAGCAAACCCCTTTTTCGGCCTATCCATCAAGCTTTGCGGCACGTATTTATGCAATATTTGGCGCAAAATCCATTTTGTTTGCCCATCACGCAATTTCAGATCTTGCGGCAGATGCCATGCAAACTCAACAAGCTCATGATCTAGAAATGGAACCCTGCTCTCTAGTGAGACACTCATCGCAGCCCTATCAAGCTTTACCAGAATATCATCTGGCATATAGGTCAACATATCCAATGCCATCATTGTTTCAACATCACTAAGAGATGATAAATCTGGCCTGTTGGCGGTCAGATATGTCGCTGGCTCTTCGGCGCCGATGACAATGCTAGCGGGATGATGCCAGTGAGAGACAAAATGCTGATAAAGATCATCAGCGCTTTGTGCCTTAAATAAGTATGAAGCTTTTTTTATCTTACTCTGAAAATCTGACTGCCCTTTTAAGTGCGGGATAAATTGTGCGGCTTTGGCAGTCATATTATGTGAGCCGGCAGATAATATGGCAGATGTCATCTTGCGTAATGGGTCTGGCAGTCTTTGTGCTTTGTGCCAAATTGAGAGCATCTTATAGCGATTATAGCCGCAAAACAGCTCATCCCCGCCATCGCCAGATAATGAGACAGCCACTTTTTCCCGTGCCAATCTTGATACTAAGAAAGTTGGTATTTGTGAGGAATCTGAAAAAGGCTCATCATAAATTGTGGGTAGTTGCGGGATAACATTCATCGCTTCTTCTGGCGAGACATAATAGTCAGTATGCGCGGTGCCAAGGTGCTTGGCGATGGCTTTTGCATGCATGGCTTCATCATATTCTTTATCATCAAAGCCAATGGTAAATGTCTTAATCGGTGACTGAGACTGCGCCTGCATCAGTGCAACAATGGTTGATGAATCAATGCCGCCAGATAAAAAGGCACCCAAAGGGACATCTGATATCATTTGCGCTTTAACTGATTTCAGCAATTTTGCTTCAAGCGCGTCAATCGCCTCTTGCGCTGTGCCTTGCCAAGTTTGAGATGCGCCCCGCGTGGCAATTTCAGATAACTGCCAGTAAGGTTGTGGTGACTGGATGGTCTGGCTTTGCCTGTCTTGCTTGGTCAGGCGCACAATATGGCCAGCTGGTAATTTGCAGATGCCTTTATAAATGGAATGAGGCGCTGGAATGGCATTATGGCGCAATAACAGCGTGATGGCATTTCGGTTGATATCACCTTCAAATTTAGGATGTGCTTTTAGGGCTTTCAGCTCTGATCCAAATAGGAAAATGGCGTCAGCGCCTTGTCCTTGCCAGCCATAATAAAGAGGCTTTTCACCCAGCCTGTCACGCATCAAGATGAGGTCAGATGTTTGCTTGTCAAACAAAGCGATTGCAAACATGCCTTTTAGCTTATCAAGCGTCTTGTTAACACCCCATGCATCAAAGGCGGCAAGTATGGTTTCTGTGTCTGAATTGCCCTTAAAATTTGTTGTATCGCCGAGCTGTTGGCGTATTTGTAGATGGTTATATATCTCACCATTATAGACCATCACATAGCGGCCGGTGCCAGATGACATTGGCTGATGACCTGCCTTGCTTATATCGATGATAGATAGCCTTTGATGGC
>WTHW01000229.1:0-6269 GCA_011526395.1 Alphaproteobacteria bacterium | reverse complement strand
GACATTGGCTGATGACCTGCCTTGCTTATATCGATGATAGATAGCCTTTGATGGCCAAAGACAATGCCATCTGCCTCACTGCGCCAAACCCCTGTATCATCAGGCCCACGATGCGATATGGCGGCATTCATGCTGAGGATAGCATCATGGAAATGCTGCGCTGATGTATCATAATATCCTGTTAAGCCGCACATGCTAAATGCCTAGTCCTGACTGCTATCTTAGCGTTTCACAAATACACTAAACTGATGCCAGCCTAGCAGGAGGAATAGCTGATATATAAGGCCATAATTTTCCTGTCTCATCGCTGTATCAAAGCATCGTTTGGTCAGTGTCTTATCAATCAGATCATTGGTTAAAATGACGTCTGTGACAAATGATATATTATCTTTAACGAACGCCTTAAAATCATAAGCGAACGCATATTTTGGCTCCTTAGTATAATCTATGGCTGTTTTTGAGGTTAGATAGTCCCGTAAAAACAACTTATTCTTGAGCGCGTTTTTGTCGAATAAATGCGCGTCATCCAAATTATGGCAGAAGGAGGCTAGCTCTGGATCTGTCCATGGCAGTGATAATGTGAGATCATAGGCATGACAGGCGTTTTTGATCTTTCTGATGAATTTTTCTTGATCAATATAGCGTCCGCGCAATGAGGCTCTGATATCAAGATAATCAGAGGCGGTGTTTTGCTTGTCTAGCTCATACCACGCTTGTCGTCTTTTATCATAAGGCATTAAGGCATCTGCCAAAGGAGAGCTGGATAAGTACGACCAAAGCCCCACCATTTCAGAGCGTGTTTTTGCGCCCAACATAAAATACTGGTGAAGATGCCGCAATTTGCCAATTTGTTTTTTGACACTATAAGGCACCATGCGCTGATAATGAGCTGCCTTTAATTCAGATTGGGCTGGTATGTGGCCGATAAATAAATCATTTCCCATACCATCAATAAGTTCAGCGCCAGAAAATGCCTCTAGGCCACAATGAAGATAGATGGTGGCACATAAATCAAGTGATGGCGCGATTTGGGCAGCAAAAAATGCCTCCATCTTATCAGCTGATACCTTGTAAGAGGTCATATCAATGATGCGATGAGGCATCTGAATATCACTTGTTATCTTGCGTGCAATTTCAGATTCATCTTGCCCTTTAGCACGATAGGTTATGGCACAGCAATTTTGTGAAAGCCCCAATTCATGCATTGCGATGGCGATGGCTGTTGAATCTTTGCCTGCTGATAAAAATAAGATCTTATCTGATGAGGCAGACACAGATCTCTGTGTTGCTGAGAGCAGTTTTTCATGAAACTGATTTGCGTCTAGCGCTTGGCGTGCGCTATCACCGCGCCCATAGGCAAAATGCGTACCGCAATCCAAACTATCTGTCTGTTTGTCAAAGGTGGCGTGATCACCAGCATTTAAAAATGTGAGGTTTTTATAAGGTGAGGCTGGCGATGGTATGACACCCACTTCAGCTAGTTGGGCAAGTGCCTGTCTGTCGACCTCTAATGGTGGCAGATTGGCGATGCTTGCCTCATCATATTCTTTTACATCATTGCCTTTATGATGAAGGTAGATTGTATGAGCGCCGCTATATGGAGATTGATATTTCATAATCTTTTACCGGCCAAACCAACGCATAGGCAGATGAGATGCCAGCGTGTAGCAAATAAATTTGATAAGGCGCATGATGAGTTGTAGAGGCGCATATCGCAGGTAACTTTTCCATAATAAAGATATATCGGCACCAAATACCTTTGCCAATCTGGTGTAGTTTTTGGACTTTACAGATAATCTATCTTCGCCATCCGTCTCATAAAGCTGGGTAATAGAAGGATGGTAGGTTAAGTGGGTATGAGAGAGCGCAATTTGGCTCCAAAGGATCGCCTCGCCGCCGCTGAATTTTTCAAAGAATGGATAATTTTGCAGGACATCTTTTTTGGTGAGTGTGTGATGCTCGCCTTTTATAGAGCCTGTTAAGTAATCTTTGGCATGAATGGTAAGGGCTTGGGGCGGCATCTCTCCCATCATCTTGCCATCAAAGCTTTTGACAGCAAATTTATGCATGACGATATTGGGATGGCTTGTGATGGCATCTGCCATGATTTGCAAAGCATCTGGTAAAAAAGCGTTATCTGAATCAAGAAGAACAATCCATGTCCCCTTTGCAGACCGCAACCCGTGATTTCGCGCCGCACCGACGCCTGCATTTTGCTGTAATTTTTGATAAGAGATACGGTTATCTGACAGATAGGGATGCACAACCTGTTCAGTATCATCTTGAGAGCCATCATCAATGATAAGCAATTCCCAATTGATAAATGATTGTGCCAAAATGCTGTCGATGGCACGCGGCAATTTATCTGCGCGATTATAGCTAGCGCATAAAATTGAAAATAAAGGCTTCACAGCATCCGTCATTCAGCAATCACCCAAAGAGTGAAAAAACATTTATCAGAATGCTTACTATATGACAAAGAGGCTCAAAATAGGATAGTTATTTATGCAGACCTGCTTAAATAAGTAAGGCTAGCTGTCATAGGCTAGTGCCAATGTTTGATTTTGGAGTGTTATTCGATTATGCGCGCACGAAAACAAAAATCCCCAAAAGCAGCAACAATTTTATCGGCGCGCCAAGCGCGCTATCGCCATTTGACACATGGCATGCAACCGCAGGCCTTGTTCTCAGATGATAAAATCGCGGCCCTTCATGATGCGGCCTTGCGCGGGCTTGAAGAATTAGGCATTGCCTTTGCCCTGCCAGAAGCAAGAGAGATTTTTGCAAAAGCAGGCGCAAAGATATCTGATGAGATGGTTTATATCGGGCGTGATATTGTAAAAGAGGCGCTAGCAAATTGCCATAAGGAAATCACCTTAAAAGCGCCAAATCCGCTTTATGATAAAGCCTATCATCAGACAAGTTTGTTATTCACACCTGCCGGTGGTTGCCCAAACGTTAGTGATGCCATTCGTGGCAGGCGCCCCGGTGATGCACAGTCATATAGCGAGGCTGTCAAATTAACACAGATGTTGGAAGTCTTGCATGTGCAATCAGTGGCGCCAGAGCCACAAGATATCCCCATCCATCTGCGCCATCTGTTTATGGCACAAACCCAGCTGAGCCAATGTGATAAGATCATATCATTATATGCCAGAGGCAGAGGCCAATTAATGCAAAGCTTTGAGCTGATAAAGACAGCTCTTGATGTTGATGATGAAAGCTTTCAGGCCAATCCACATGCCATCACAATCGTGAATTCAAATTCACCGCGCCTATTTGATAAGCCAATGGCACAAGCGCTGATTGATTTTGCGCATCATGGGCAATTATCTGTTATTACCCCATTTTGCCTTGCAGGGGCGATGGCGCCTGTCACGATTGAAGGAGCGATGATATTACAACATATGGAGTGCCTTGCTGGCATTACGCTAGCACAGCTTGCCAAATCTGGCGCACCTGTTAGCTATGGTGGGTTTGGTTCCAATGTGGATATGCGCTCTGGCTCACCTGCTTTTGGGACGCCTGAACATATAAAGATGCAGATATTATCAGGACAATTAGCACGACATATCGGATTGCCGTGGCGCTCTGCGGCTGGCTCTGCGTCCAACCTTGGTGATGCGCAAGGGAATTTGGAAAATACCAATGCGCTTTGGGGGGCTGTGCTTGGTAATGCTAATCTTGTGCTTCATGCGGCAGGCTGGCTAGAAGGCGGGCTGACATTCGGATTTGAGAAATTCATTACAGATATCGAAGCCTTGCAAATCATCGCGGAAATGACATCAGGCACTGAGCCAGATGAGATTGAAGATGCCTATCAGGCGATTTCAGATACTGCGCCTGCCGGACATTTTTTTGATAATCCCCATACAATGACACGGTTTAAGGATGCTTTTTATCCGCCTTTCAATGCTGACTTATCCAATTTTGGCACTTGGCAAGCCAATGGCGCACAATCAGCAGATATGAGGGCAACAGCCAAATGGCAAGCCTTGCTAGAAGCGTATCAGCCGCCGCAAGAGGCTGGTATCAGGCAAGATAGAATGACGGCCCTATTGGATGAGTTCCATAATCTTGGCGGGGCTATGCCACTTGATGGGTAGCAATTTTTACGCCTATCATGAAAAAGCTACTTTAAGATCATTGAATCATATTTCAGGGATATTTTGAACATGAAATCGCCTCTTATCACTTTGCCATTTGTCAGCGAAGATACGATGAAAATATGCGTTAACCGAAATGGCGCGATGGAAAGTGTGCATGAAATTGATGTGGCATTATGTGATGGCGATGGTCAGGTGATTTTGGGCATGGGCGCCTATGAGAGCATTATATTTCCGCGCTCTGCCATGAAACCATTACAAGCGATCGCGCTTGTAGAGATGATTGAAGATGCAGGCATAGATGATATTACCGCTGAGGAGCTTGCCTTATTTTGTGCAAGTCATAATGGCGAGCAAATTCACAGTGAGGCTGTATTAGGGGTTTTGCAGAAATTTGATATCTCGCCAGATGCGCTTATTTGTGGTGCCCATTGGTCATTGGATCAAGGCAGTCTGATAGAACAAGTGCGCATGATGGACCGACCCAATAAAACACATAATAATTGTAGCGGTAAACATGCTGGGATGCTGATCTTATCACAGCTGATGACAGGGTCTGTTAAAAATTATGCTGATATCTCGCATGCGTGCCAGCAACGTATTTTAGGTGTGTTAGAGGCCATGACTGGTTGTGATTTAATGGCGCATACCACGGCGATTGATGGGTGCGGCGCGCCCGTTTATAGCGGGCCATTGGGGAATTGGGCGCGCGCTTTTGCCTTATTTGCCAATGGCGGCATATTACCACCTGCAAGAGAAGCGGCCTGTTTGCGATTGCGTCAAGCCATTGCACAGCATCCCTATTATATTGCAGGGCAAAATAGAGCTTGTTCAGCTATCAATGAGAGTTATGGCGAGGCGATGACTGTGAAGGTGGGGGCAGAAGGTGTCTATTCAGCTGCCTTTCATTCATTGGGTCTTGGGCTGATGCTGAAAACACGAGATGGCAATAAAAGAGGGGCTGAGGTTGCCCTTGGCGCTGTGATAAGAGCGCTTGGATATGATGTGCCGCTAGGTGTTATGCCCTATTTCATGCCAGATATCACAAATTGGGCTGGCACCAAAGTAGGTGATATCACTATCGGGAATCTAGATATCTAACCATCAGATAGCCAGTGCGGCATATCATTTTCGATTGTCCCCGATACTGCCATTTCAACACAGGCATGCAAATCAGCAAGTCGTGCATAACAAGATGACAGCCCATGTGCGTAATGAGCATATTTGGCTGAATTGGTCATCACGCCCTTTGTTGTGATGGGGAATAAGGGGGTTGTGATGGAACACCAACAGATATCTGAGATAATCTGACAATTTTGAGAGATCAGCTTTGCATAAAGGCCGTTTGATTTAAGGGATGATAGCGTCTGGCGGCCGACTGTTATTATCATTGTCATTGATGCCTTCACGATGCGCCCATCCATATAATCATGAATTTTCTGCACCTCTGATAAGGAGGCATGCGGGCTGCCAATTGCGATAAGATTGATATCGCTCATTGGGGTCTGATTGAGTGTCTGCCATGCTTTTTGCATATCAGAGATATCAATCTTTTTCACAATGGCCCCATCATGAGGCGGTAAATCAGCTTCAGCTGTGTGGCCCTCCATATGCAGCATGGGCGCGGCTGAAGTTGTGCCAAATCCAGCGCATAAACCTTTGAGATCATCTTGGCTCGCTGTGATATCTTTAAGCCCTGTGATAAGCGGGATTTGATGCGGCGCATGCGTGCCTGCTAGCCAGCCTAGCAATGGCCAGAATGAATCATTGATATTTGTTGTGGGCGGGGTGATAGATAAAATGACTTGCGGGCGCCTGCCCTCATCATGATAGACGCCTGTTGCAGGCGCGCGCCCTGTCATGGCGATAAATAAATCAAGATAATCAGCATGTTTTAGCGTGCGCGCACCAAGCACCGAATTGGCATAAATGACGGCATTTGATTCAGACCAGCCTATCACCTCACCAAATTGAGGTGCATCATCTAGCAGATAGGGCGCACAGGTGAAAACAGCTTTTGCCCCCATTTTGACATAGGCATCTGCCAGCCTGCTTGCCTTATTCCCAAAGTCAGCTGGGATGTTTTGCAGGGGCCAATTCTCTCTATCAACAGAGATCGCATTGATGGTTGTTGGAATAGAGACTTGCGCACCAAGTGATTGC
>WTHW01000137.1 GCA_011526395.1 Alphaproteobacteria bacterium | reverse complement strand
TGATGTGATTTCAGCCAGCGAATAAAGGCAGGCCCGCATAGCAAGCTCAAGAACAAGGCTGTCATAATAGCCCCGCCTGTGCGGAACGTCAGATATCTGAATAAGTTAAATGGCTGAAACTGATCAGCAAATGTCAATAGCAGGTCAGGAAACATAAGCCGCCCCCTTATTAACAGTCGATGGGGAATAAGATGATAAGAATGTGGCAAGTTGCGGCGCACCAGAGCCGTTCGAGCCTTTCACAAAGACAAGATCGCAATCTTGCAATAATCCTGCCAGCGCCTTGCACGCCTCATCTGCATTGGCAAAATGATGACATGTTTTTACATCTCTGAGCCTATGTTGAATCTTCGCCAAGGCAGGGCCTACCAATATCAGAGCTTCAGGCGCCGCCGCCTCAATCAGCGGGATAAGCGCGCGGTGCGCCTCATCACTCGCATCGCCAAGCTCAAGCATATCTGTTATCACCAACCCTTTGCGCTTATGCGGTAAAGAGGCCACATAAGATAAAGCAGATGCAAGTGAGGCAGGGCCAGCATTATAGCTATCATCAATGAATAAGGCTTGCATTTCACCAATCATAATGGGCTGCTGATTGCCTCTGCCTTTGACCTCTTTCAAATTGGCAAGGGCAGGGGCGGCATCATCCACGCTCAATGATAATGCCTCAAGCACAGCCATAAGGATCATCGCTGTTGTGGCATGATGTGGCGCAAATAGGCCCAGCTTTATCTCTGCCATCTTGCCTGTAATATCTGAGGTAACCACAAGCTCTTGCCCGTCATCAGATGGGTGTTGCGATACCAGCTGATAATCAGCATCCTCACTTGTCCCAAAGCTGATAATCTTCAGCGATTGTGCCTTTGCGCGCTTAGCCAATAGGGCAAAATGCGCATCATCACGCGGCAAGATGGCAATCCCGCCACTCATCCCGTCAAAAATCTCAGACTTGGCTTCTGCGATATCTGCCACGCTTTCAAAATGTCCAATATGGCTATCTGCAATCTTGGTGATAATCGCAATATCGCCATCAAATAGATGTGATAGGGGGCTGATTTCACCTGCATGGTTCATCCCCATTTCCATGATGATCATCTCAGCATCATCAGGCGTGCGCACCATCGATAGCGGCGCACCAATATGATTATTGTAATTGCCTTTGCTGGCATGACAGTTGCCAAAATGAGACAGCACTTCATGCAAGGCTTGCTTGGTGCTTGTCTTACCAACAGAGCCTGTGACAGCGATCTTCGCCGCCTTTGTCTCTGCCATAGCGGCGCGCGCCAAATCATGAAGTGCCTCAAACACATCCGCCACACATAATTGTGGCAGATGGCTGTCTTCGGAAACGCGGCTGACAAGGGCGGCATTTGTCTTATTTATATCTGATACAAAATCATGCCCATCATGATTGGCACCTGCTAATGCGACAAACAGACCTTTTTGATCAATTTCACGGTGGTCAATTTCCACATGGCACAGCCCCATCTCTGGCACCCCATTATGCCAAGCACCGCCTGTGATGTGCGCAAGTCTATCAGGGGACCAGCTCGTAATCATGACGCGCCTCCTTGCCCCAAAAATGACAGGACAGATCGCGCCACAGCGCCATCATCAAATGGCAATGTTTCATGACCGATTGTTTGGGTTGTCTCATGACCTTTGCCAGCGATAACCAAAAAATCACCAGCCCCCAGCCCTTCAATCGCCGCTTGAATGGCATCCTTGCGATTGCCAATTTCAATAAAGCTTGTTGCCTTATCACCGATAATATCTTGCCTGATGGCGGCAGGGTCTTCACTGCGCGGATTATCATCTGTGATATAAATCACATCTGCCAGCGCCAATGCTGCTTCCCCCATCAGCTTGCGCTTGCCTTTATCTCTATCGCCGCCACAGCCAAACAGCACTGCTAATTTGCCTTTTGTCTCATCACGAACAAGCCCCAACACATTACTCAGCGCATCTGGCGTATGGGCATAATCCACCAAAATACGTGCTTTTTCAGGATGACCATGAACAGGTTGCATACGCCCTGCAATGGGTTGCAACGCTGGCAGAGCGCCAAAGGAATCATGTAATGACAGACCAGATAGGCGCGCTAATAAGGCAGCAAGTATGGCATTTTCCGCTTGAAAGCGTCCCATCAGCGCAATCGGATAGCGATAGCTTTCACCGCCATAGGTGAATTGCGCATCAAATCCATAATCTGTTGGGTTAAGGGCAATTATCTGCAAATCAGCTGTTGGGGCTCTACCAATGGATTTTAACACCACATCACGCGCAACCATCATCTCATATAATTTTTGCCCATACTCATCATCTATATTGATGGCCGCACCGCCGCCATCTGGCAGCAACTCAACAAACAGCTTTGCCTTTGCCGCAAAATAGCACTCCATATCTTTGTGATAATCAAGATGATCACGGCTCAAATTGGTAAAGCCAGCCACATGGATAGATAAAGGAGCTAATCTGTCTTGCTCAATGCCATGTGATGATGCTTCAAGCGCAAGGTACTTTGTGCCGCTTGTTGCAAGCTCATCTATCACACGGAATAAATCCTCAGCGCCAGGTGTTGTCAGCCCGCTTGTTGATAATTGCGGATTATCAAGGGTGTGGCCTGTTTGCTGATTGCGTGCGCCCAGCGTGCCAACAGATGCCGCGCTCCATGTTGCTTTTTGCCATATTTGACGCAGGAATTCAGCAACAGATGTCTTGCCATTTGTGCCTGTGATCGCAACCTGCATAGAGGGGCGTTTTGGCCAGAATTTTCCACAAGCACGCGCATAATCAAGGCGTATGTCCCCAGATATGATAAAGGGAACATCACACCCCCCTTCATCTCTTTCACCCAAAATCGCAACCGCACCATTGGCAATGGCAGAGTTAATATAATCATGGCCATCTGCCTCATTGCCTGCGATCGCAACAAACAACCAGCCCTTTTGAATTTTACGTGAATCAGCGCTGATGCCAGTGATGGTGATATCACCAATTTCTGGTGCATAATTCATAGGGGGTAAAAGATTACAAAGCTTCACTGCTATCCTCCTTGCCAATACGAATATTTGGCACAAGATTCTGGCGAATTTCAGGCGCAGTTTCATCAACAGGCAACACGCCTAGCTTTGGTGCAATTTGCTCGACAATCTGGCGGATGGCAGGTGCCGCAACCCAGCCAGCAGTCGCATAGCCATAAGAGAATTTTTGCCCCACTGGCTCATCAACCATGACAAAAATCAAATAAGCAGGGTCATGCGCAGGGAAGGTGCCAATAAATGACACCATATTTTTATCTTTGCTATAACGGCCATTTATAACTTTTTCAGCTGTCCCTGTTTTGCCGCCAACCAAATAGCCAGGTGCTTCAGCAAAATTACCAGTGCCAGCCTCATGCGAGACAACCAAGCGCATCATTGAGCGCACAGCCTTTACATTCTCAGCTGAAAAAATACGTGTCTCAATACTAGGCGCCAATGGCTCACGCTTTATCAATGTTGGCGCACGATAGATGCCATCACCAGCCGCCGCCGCAATCGCGGCTGACGCATGGACAGGTGTCACAGACAGACCGTGACCAAACGAGATGGTCATCGCCTCAACACGCTCCCAGCGTGATGGCTTAATCGGCTTTGCAATCTCTGGCAATTCAAGGGCAAGCCTATCAAGCAGGCCAAGGCGCACCATATAGCTACGCTGTGTTTCCTTGCCAATCAAATCAGCAATTCTCGCAGATCCAATATTGGATGAATACACCAAAACCTCAGACAGGCTTAAATCACGTTTCATCATATGATAATCAGCGATACGATGACCCCCAATATAAAGCGGCTTTGAGACTTCATATTTATCACTCATATGCGCCGCACCAGATTCAAGTGCAATCGCTGTATTAAGCACCTTAAAGATTGAGCCCATCTCAAAGACACCTTTGGTGGCTCTGTTAAATCTGGCATCATCTTCTGCGGCCGCAAAATGATTGGGGTTAAAATCAGGAAGCGAGGCAAGGGCTAACAGCTCCCCTGTTTTCATATCCATGACAAGGCCAGCACCGCCAATCGCTTCAAATTTATCAATCTGCTTTTGGATCTCAGAGCGCACAACAGCCTGCACACCCACATCAATTGACAAGGCGACAGTCTCACCTTTGGCTAGGCTATCATGAAATTGCTTTTCAATACCGGCAATACCTTTGCCATCCTTATCAACTGTTCCCAAAATATGCGCCGCTTCATTACCATGTGGATATAGACGTGTTTTGGTTGGCGTCATGGCAATGCCCGGCAGGCCAAGTTGCATAATCTCAGCTCTACGCGCTGGTGTCAGGCGCCTATCTAGCTCGATATAGCGTGTCTTTTTGGCAAAGCTTTTCAGCAATCTGTCTTCAGACCATTTTGGCAAAAGAGGCGCCAATTTCTCAGCTGTCTCAAAGGGGTCCAACATCAAAGCAGGGTCAGCATGTAAAATCATCACAGGAAGGGAGGTTGCCAGCACCTTGCCATGTCTGTCTGTGATAATGCCGCGCTCATGGTCAGATGATTGCGCTATGCGGAACTGCGAGCGTAAATCGCCATTTGTGGCAAGATAAAACGCCTTTGCGCCAATCGTGCTAAAGCATAATAGCGCCAACAAGCCGCCTAGCCACAAACGACCAACGGCAATCTTCTTTGATTGCGCTGGTTGCGGCTTTGCTGGCCAGATGATTTCACGCCATGCATGCTTCATCAGTTATTATCGCTCCCTTTAGGCGCCTCAAACGCATTTGTGCGGAATGGGATGGCTTCTAATGGCAACACCCTGTCAGTCGAGATAGGTTGCAAAGTCAAAAGATCAGATGACAAAGTCAGAACACGCTCTGGGCGCGATAGGTAAGACCATTCAGCATTTAAAATGGCTGATTGTTCTGTTTGATGGGCAATCTCTGCTTCTAGGCTGGCAAGGTGGTCGCGCCGATTATCAAAACTGCTTGTTGTCATATAAAGCGATGTGCCACAGGCAACTAAAACAAACGCCAATATCAGAAAAAATCGCATGATGCTAAATCTCCTCTTGGGATGTGCCAATGCTCGTACGCGTTGCCGCGCGCAATTTGGCAGACCGTGATCGTGGATTATGTTCAATTTCATTCGCGCTCGGCAAAAGCGGCTTGCGATGCAAAATGGTGAAATATTGCGGGGCTTCTTCCACTTCAGGCAAATGGCGTGATGGGCGCGCAACCTTGCCGCCTCTTTTGGCCATAAATTGCTTCACAATCCTATCTTCTAGGGAATGGAATGTGACCACCACCAAAACGCCTTCCGGCTTTAACAACGCTTGCGCCGCCTCAAGGGCTTCTTCAATTTCTGCGACTTCCTGATTGATATAAATCCGCAAGGCTTGGAACGAGCGTGTGGCTGAATCTGACTGACCCGGCTTTGGGCGTGGCATCACAGAGCGGATAATATCAGCTAGTTGCAATGTGCGTGTGATAGGCGCTTCTGTTCTTGCTTTGACAATCGCGCGCGCGATCCGCCGCGAGGCACGCTCATCACCATAATTATATAAAATATCAGCGATATCTTTTTCTGAGGCATGATTGACCACCTCACTCGCATCACGCCCTTCTTGTGACATGCGCATATCAAGCGGGCCATCTTTTTGGAATGAAAAGCCGCGCTCTGCTTGGTCAAGCTGGGTTGAACAGACGCCTAAATCAAATACGATCCCATCCAGCCCCTTTTGCATCTGATTATCTTGTGCATCATGCACCAAATCCTTCATCTGCGAGAAACGCCCATGGGCAAGGGTAAAGCGCGGGGTAAATTCTGCGACCAAAGACTGGCCACGTTCAATCGCGTCAGGGTCTTGGTCAATCGCCATCAGATGACAAGGTGCTGCTTCTAAAATCGCACGGCTATAGCCGCCATTGCCAAATGTGGCATCGATATAATAGCCGTCAACTTTTGGTGCGAGGGTTGAGATGACCTCATCAAGCATTACTGGCTGATGCAGGGTCTTCTCACTCATTACGAGCCTCCGTCAGGGGATGATGGATTCTGTCGTAATTGTAATTTTGGCACGCCATTTGCTTTTGCATTGGCTCTGGCTGTGGCTTCGCGTTCGCGGAAGGCCTTAGGGTGCCATATTTGGAAAGACCGCCCGATACCTGCAAAAAGAGCTGTTTGCTCAAGGCCAGCAAATTCAATGAACTCAGCTGACAGCATCATCCGGCCTTCACTATCAAGGCGCATTTCTTGGGCGCTTGATAACATGGTTGTCAATGTCGCCACCTCATCAGACAGGCTGTCCATTGTATCAATCGCATCTACAATTTGCGAGATGCGGTTTGGCCCGCATCCTTCCACACATGGCAGGACAAGGGATTTATACAAAAACAAAGAGGCGTGATTGGCTTCAAGGGTCGCACGAAATGGCGCAGGAACAGACAAGCGTCCCTTGCTATCGATACGATTTTCAAAAGTGGATAAAAATAAGGCCACTTCAAATTACCCTTGTTTTTGTGGCATCGATGCGAGGGTGTCAGCATCTGCCACGATTGGTTACGTCTGTCTCTTATACACATCTGACG
>WTHW01000123.1 GCA_011526395.1 Alphaproteobacteria bacterium | reverse complement strand
GCAGATAAGACAAGCTGGAACGCCTAGATAAGCCACTCTCGATATATTTTGTTTCACGAATGTGAAATTCTATATACCCCGTATCGAAAAGTCTCCCGAAAGGGAGACATATCTACAGGTGCATTACTAAGTGCTATAGGCACTTAAGGGATTAAGACGTTCTTTGAAGTATCTTGAAGAAGTGGCGCGCTCGGGAAGATTCGAACTCCCGACCCCTAGATTCGTAGTCTAGTGCTCTATCCAGCTGAGCTACGAGCGCGCAATATTTGACTGCTATAGTCGAAACTGGCTGGAACTTAGATGATTGAATAACACTTGTCCAGCGTCTTTTGTTGCTGAAAGCATAAAGAATGGTAAAAAAGTCTGGACAGCGAGCCTAGTGGAGCGTTAGTCACTATTTCAGAAGTATCAGGCCTTAACTGGCCAACAGATAGCAAAAGGAAGATGGTAATATGAGTGGGTTTGATAAGTCATTTCCCGTTGGCTGGGAAGAATTACATCGCACCTCTAAAGCATTAGCATGGCGCTTATCAGAGTTGGGACCATTTAAGGGCATTGTTGCTGTAACAAGAGGCGGGTTAGTACCTGCTGCCATCGTAGCGCGTGAGCTAGAGGTGCGTGTGATAGAAACAGCATGTCTTGCTAGTTATCGAGATAAAGATAAAGGTAAGGTTGAAGTGCTCAAGCCAGCTGATATGGCAGCTGATGGCGAAGGGTGGCTGATTATCGATGATTTGGTCGATACTGGTGACACAGCACGTGAGTTACGCCGTATGATGCCAAAAGCTCATTTTGCCACTGTTTATGCAAAGCCAGCTGGCAGACCGTTGGTTGATACATTTGTAACTGAGGTCTCGCAAGATACATGGATTTACTTCCCATGGGATTTGGATTTGCAACCATCTGCGCCTATTGCAACACAAAAGCGTTAATCAGTAAGCCACTTTACAGGCACCGATAAACGAAACTCTGAGCCATGTTTTGAGCTGCGTGATAGTCGCAGATCGCCTCCCATGGCAACAGCGATATCTTTGGCGATCGCAAGGCCGAGGCCTGTATTACTCTTATGACCAGAGTAAAAGGCCGAAAATATGTGCTTTTTTAGGTCTTTTGGAATGCCAGGCCCATCATCTGATATATCAATGACTGCCAAGTGACCGGCACGCCATACATCAATGGTTAGGTTTGTGGCCATAGCGCTTTTGGCATTTCGTGCGAGATTTAAGAGTAGCCGATAGAATAAATTCGGTGTGCCTGATAGACTGTCAGCTCCGTGAACGACCACTTCAATACCGGCATCATATGACAAATTTGTTGCCATCTCTGATAAGGTGAAAGGGATAATTGTCTCTGGTTTAGGCTCTGAGAGATAATGCATCATATTTTGTGTCATGGATGCTGCGTCAGATATGGCGCGCTCAATATGGGGGGCAATTCGTTTGATTTGTGGGTCATCTGAGGCGCGCAATGTATCTGTAACCAAAGTGGCACTTACCAAAATATTGCGCAAATCATGATTGATTTTGGCTGTTGCTTCACCAATATCAGCGAGTCGCTCTTTTTGACGCAGGGCGCGGCGCACATCTTCAGTCATTTGTGCTAGCGCATCTGCGATATTGGTTATTTCCTGAGATGCGCCATCAAATCTCATAGGCTCGATTATCATCGTAGGATCAGCTGAAAAATGCTCAATACGGGATGTCATAACGCGCAATGGTGCCACAAATTTGCGTGTTAAAAACCAATATAAGGGCGCAATAATGAGTAGGCCAATCAGTAATGTTAGGCTCAATATTCTGAAAGCATAGTCTTTTAGCTCATCACGAATAAGCATGATTGACCAAGTGGCTTTGAATTGGCTGTCTTGACGAGAATCAAATATCGTGACTTGTGATGGGCCTATATTTGCCATGATTTGAATCGCAGGGAGGATATAGCTAAGAGGTGACTTTGCTAAATCGAATGACAAGGTAGCGCCCTGTTTTGTGCCAAGCTCATGCTGTGAGCCTGTATCATCCTGCCAGCAAATGAAATGTGGTGTGTGAAATTGCACAGACGACTGATTAGCACGATTATCGTAGGCTTTTTGTAATTTGGTTAAGTTTTTGGTGTCTTGTTGGTCAAATTGCACCAAAAAATGCTGCCATTGCGTCTGAAACCATCGATATTGAAAATGTGAGGCAGAGGGGATGAAAATGAGTAATTCAGCCATCACTAAACAGGCAATAACAAAGGACATGATTTGTCTTGTAATGGTTTGTGTTAGCAGGGTACGCGTCATTAAACTTTAGTCTTACATTTTCAACATCTGATTCATTTAGATAATACTAAAGTATTAAAAAAAGATTAAATTCGCAAAAATTTAGGTGGTTAATTTCGGGAGGTGATGGTTTTTGATGCTAATAGCAGTGGTTTTGGTCGTAAAAAGTCGGGTTTTCATCAAAATCCATTGACTTGTTAGTGTCAGATGCTTAAACAACCTCTCACAGATTTAATTCATTAACCAATTTCGAGAGGAGCGCTAAAATGAAACGCACCTATCAACCTAGTGTTCTTGTTCGTAAGCGCCGTCATGGTTTCCGTTCTCGCATGGCAACTGTTGGTGGCCGCCGTGTTATCCGCGCACGCCGTGCAAAGGGTAGAGCAAAGCTATCTGCGTAAGCATGAAACGCTGATATAAAGGGCTCTGCTATCAGATGCCCTTTTGTCATGTTGTTCAAAATAGGGCATTATCTTCTGGGTAGGAGATAGATGCCCTTTTTTATGTCTGCAATATCTGAAGCAAGAAAGCGTGAAGATGCTAGATAGTCTGCAAAAAAGACATCAATTTTTGACCTTGCGTGATAAGGGCGTCAAACATGTAACGCGCTATTTCATCTTGCAGGCCTATAATACGAAGCAAGAACAACCGCCGCTCTATGGTCTGACAGCGTCAAAGAAAATAGGGAATGCCGTCACTCGAAATCGAGCGCGCCGGCGCATGCGCGCACTGGTCCGTCTTCATTTATCAAATAATGCGCGCATCGGATGGCATTACGGGCTGATAGCGCGTTTTGATATGGCACATGCGCCCTATCAGGATATTGAGGCGGCCTTCATAGAGGCGATAGGCGTTATACATGAGAAAAAGAGGCCTCAAGGACAAGTGCAATCTCGTAAAAAACCAAGTAAAAATAACAAGAAAATAAGGGTTCATTGATGTATCGAAAATTATCCATCATGCCCTTTTTGATAGTGATATATGGATATCGCTATCTGATATCACCATTGATAGGGTCAAATTGCCGATTCTCACCAACCTGTTCTAGCTATGCATTGGATGCATTTCGCAGATATGGGGCATTGCGCGGCGGCGCATTAACAGTTAAACGTATCTTACGATGTCATCCTTGGGGAGGTTCAGGTTATGACCCTGTGCCAGATACGCCAAAAGACAATGAAACATAGAATAACAAGCGTACAGAAAAGCGCTTTGACATTTAACAAGCGGGCCATAGTGATAATATGACACCTGATACAAGAAATTTGATTGCAGCAGCATCTCTATCGATGCTTGTTTTGGTAATGTGGCAACTCTACTTTGTTGAGCCAGATCTAGAAGCACAGCGCGCTGAGTATAATGCTGCGCAGGTGCAAGATGATTTACCTTCCACATCACCTGACCAAGCAGGCACAAATAATGCCACATTAGGTGATATTGCAGTGCGCCCAGTTGATGATGCCATGCGCATTGCAATTGAAACGCCATTGATGAAGGGGTCTCTTACAACAAAGGGTGCGCGTATCGATGATGTCACGCTGACAGCATATCAAGAAACACTTGATGAAGATGCTGATGATGTCACTTTGCTTCGTAAGATTTCAGACACAGCGCCTTATTTCGCTGAATTTGGCTGGATTGGTGATAATACGAATGTTGCACTGCCAGATGCGTCTACGATTTGGTCAGCTTCATCAGATATCCTATCGCCAAATAATGATGTGACTTTGACATGGAATAATGGCGAGGGGCTTGTCTTTACACGCCTGTTATCCATTGATGAGCAATATATGATCACTGTGACTGATCAGGTGACGAGTGAGCTTGATGATACATTGCGCTTGCTACCATATGGTCTTATCAGACGGTTTGGTACGCCAGCGACAACAGGCATTTATATCTTGCATGAAGGGCCAATTGGCGTTGTTGATACCACGCTAAAAGAGCGCACCTATGATGATTTACGTGATGAGGCAAGTGCTTTCACCTCAGAAGAAAATGGTGGATGGGTCGGCTTCACTGACAAATATTGGCTAACAGCTCTTGTGCCAGCGCAATCACAGAAATCGAATTTCTCTATGCGCTCTTTGGGCGGCGTGGAAGATAGATACCAAGCTGATTACCTTGGTGCGCCATTGGTCTTATCAAAAGGCCAAACCATCAGCTATGAGTCGCATTTCTTTGCTGGGGCAAAAGTGCTGACGATGATCGATGCTTATGCTGAAGAGCTAAATATTCCCAATTTTGACTTAGCGATTGATTTTGGCTGGTTCTATTTCATGACAAAGCCATTTTTCTACGCCATTAACTGGCTAAATGGATTGTTAGGTAATTTCGGTGTTGCGATTCTTGCCTTTACTGTCTTTATCCGCTTGGTGCTATACCCATTGGCCGATAAGTCATATCGGTCAATGGCGAAAATGCGCGCCTTGTCGCCAAGACTGACAAAAATGCGTGAGCAATATAAAGATGACAGGCAAAAGCTAAATCAAGAAATGATGGCGCTATATCGCCAAGAGAAGGTGAATCCTGCGGCTGGTTGTTTGCCAATCTTGCTACAGATACCGGTCTTCTTTGCGCTCTATAAGGTTCTTTATGTATCAATTGAGATGCGTCATGCACCATTTTTTGGCTGGATTAAGGATTTATCAGAGATTGACCCAACCTCGATCTTTAACTTGTTTGGATTGCTTCCTTATTCAACAACCTATATTCCGGATTTCTTGAATATTGGTTTGTGGCCAGTGGCAATGGGGCTTTCAATGTTTATTCAGCAAAAGCTAAACCCGCCGCCGCCAGACCCGATTCAGGCAAAAATTTTCCAGTGGATGCCAATCGCATTTACATTCTTGCTTGCAGGCTTCCCAGCAGGTCTTGTGATTTACTGGACATGGAACAATACCTTGTCGATCATCCAGCAATGGTACATCACACGTCGCATTGAAAAAGCGATGAAAGCTTAAAGGTGATACGAGGTGAGTGATAGTCCCATTGATGAGTTACCTGATATTGATGCGTTAACAGATGCTGATATAGAAGCAGGCAGATTGCTCTTTGCAGGCGAATGTAGTTTTCTTGCGGCATCTAACTCTATGAGTAATTTGGCGCCGATGGCGCGAGATGAGGTCGCATTCGCTGGTCGATCAAACGTTGGTAAATCATCACTTGTAAATGCCCTGACAGGTCGTAAAACACTTGCGCGAACCTCTCAGACGCCGGGGCGCACACGCCAGCTTATTTTCTTTAATTTGGCAGACAGGTTAGATCTCGTCGATTTGCCAGGTTATGGATATGCTTCTGCCCCAAAAGCAGATATTGAAGCATGGTCTAAACTGACACGTAAATTCCTTAGTGGTCGTCAAACCCTGCAACGTGTGATGTTGTTGGTGGATTGCCGTCGCGGCATTGGTAAGGCTGACAGGTTGATTATGGATCTGCTTGATGATGCGGCGGTATCTTGGGCATTGGTGCTGACAAAGACAGATAAATTAAAGCCGACAGAAGTTGCAAAAACATATTCGCAAGCACAGGCAGAGGCCGCAAAACATGTTGCCGCTTTTCCACATGTATTTTTAACATCGAGTAAAGATGGGCGCGGCATTGCAGAGTTGCGTGCGCATTTATCACGATTGGCAGCGCCAGCAAAATCCTTTGGTGACGCCTAAATCACGACAATAGTTGCACAGCTTGTCTGTATGGTTACAGTGATGTGTAAGAGACGCTTCTTTAAAAGAAGGTGAAATAAATGACAGATACATCTGATTTAAATAACGATATTTCTCAGAAATGGCTGGAAAAAGCCGGGCTTTTGGTCGAGGCGCTACCATTTATGAGGCGCTATGCTGGGAAATCGATTGTTGTCAAATTTGGCGGACACGCCATGGGTGAGCAGGCATTTGTGGATAGCTTTGCATCAGATATGGTTTTGCTTCGCCAAGTAGGCACAAAACCACTGATTGTGCATGGTGGTGGGCCACAGATTGGCTCTATGTTATCGCGCCTTGAGATTGAATCTAGTTTTGTAGATGGATTGCGTGTCACAGATGAAGCGACTATTTCCATCGTTGAAATGGTGCTTGCTGGCGGTATTAACAAATCACTCGTAGCGGCTATTGCGGCGGCTGGTGGTAAGGCTGTTGGTATTTCTGGTAAGGATGGAAATCTTATCAAGGCAAGTAAGGCACATAATGGCCAGCTTGGTTATGTCGGTGTGCCAGAAGAGATTGATATTTCAGTTATCACGGCATTGATGCGCCATGATATGATGCCAGTGGTTGCCCCAATTGGTCTTGGTGATGATGGCATGACCTATAATATCAATGCCGATAC
>WTHW01000174.1 GCA_011526395.1 Alphaproteobacteria bacterium | reverse complement strand
TATTTGAAATAGAGCTATCCGATGAGGAGGTTAGTCTGCCGTCAACGGACCTCATGGCATTGCGAAGTTGAACAGCATTGATGCGAAGATGAATCTCGCCCATGCCAAAACCATGTGCTTTGATGTCAGAGGCCACCAGCATTAATGCGCGGGTGATTTTGTCATCAGAATGTGATTTTGCAATTGCGTGTATTTCTTCCGACAAGGCGAAGGGAGAAATCATTTTCACATCACGGTCTGTCAAAAGGTTGGCAGCCTCTGCGATTTCATTGTTGCTATTGTCTAGGGCTTTGAATTTCTCATAAGTCACTTCGCAATTTGCCATTTCGCTAACAAGACGCTGACAAATATTTTCTCGTTCTTCAAATGTGATCAGCGATAGCGCATCATGATAGCGTTGTAATGCCTGTCTTTTTTCAATTAAGCGAAGGGCAATAGACTGTGACCATGTAATATCAGTCCGGCCGTCAAGATCATAACCTACCCAAGTAGCAACGCCCATCATATTAGGAAGATGCATACGCCACATGTTACTATCTATCTTTTGATTATAGCTAATAATTTGGTCATTAACTTTTGTGATAGCATCTCTTGCCCGGCAAATTGCCGACATAGCCTCTTCATGTTCATCTGCTAAGGTGACAGTTTCTCGAATGTCAAAAGCATTATTTGGTATGGGGTTATGTTTCTGCTTATCAGAATAATGCTCAGCATCAGCACAAAGGTTTTGAGATGATTGGTTTGTGAGGGCAAAAACGGGGTGCGCTGTAAAAACGGCGCGGTAAATCATTTTCGTGCAATCACGCCCCGCTAACAGTTCACTGATATTTTCAATGCTCTGCTGATTATTCGCACTAGTTTGGGTAACAAGGCGCTCAGACATAGCCTGCCATAAAGTGCTAGACATATCATCAAGCATAAGATGCAAGTCTGATGCAGAAATTTCGCCTTTTGACAATCCATCTGATATCTCGTCAGCTAAAGCGGCAATAGGGTTTATTTCAGCCATCTTCATACCTTGTTGGCGAAGATTATGAAGTTGTTTAATCAGCTTATCTGATAATGTCATGATGTAATCCCTTGATTGCCTATCTCACCCTTTAATGAACTTGTACCGGTAATTTACTAGGAAGCTTTATGCTGTGACTTATCAAATTATAGCTAAATATTCTACAATTCTGCAAATTAGACCCTAAAAATAAAATAGGCGCTGAAACGCGCCTATCTCATATAACAATAATTTCAGTCTGATTTATTTCACGCTGGTTGGCTCACCTGCTTGCGACCAAGCTGTGATACCACCTGATAAGTGAGACACATTTGTATAGCCAAGCTGTTCAATGAGTGCATTGCCCAAAACGCTAGACCTGCCGCCAGTATGGCAATATATCACAAGCTCAGCGTCCAGATTAGGCGCTAGGGCCTTAAATTTATTGATGAAATCAGGATGCACACCGCCTGATGGAACAAAGGCTGTGATGGCTTCTGCGCCGTCAATAATGCCTGTTTGTTCCCACTCATTCTCATTGCGTATGTCAATGATGATTGCGCCTTTCGCTTGTGCCGCTTTAAATGCTGTCACATCATATTCACCCAGCGTTGCAGGTGTCATTGCAGATACAAGTTCAACATCAAATGTTAAAGTAGCGTTTGGTGGAATGACATCACCAGCACCTTGAGCGCCATAGCCCAATTCAGGTGGGATGGTCAGCGTTTTCTTCTCGCCAACAGCCATGCCCTCAATGCCTTGGTCCCATCCTTTAATGACTTGCCCTCTGCCGAGAGTGAAGCTAATTGGCTCGCCTCTTTTGTGGCTATCGTCAAAAACAGTGCCATCATCAAGTCTGCCTTGGTAATGCACAGCAACTTTCATGCCTTTTTCTGCAATAATGCTCATATTATCATCTGCCTTTTTTAAAATGATAGGTTCAGGCTTATCAATCGTGATGCTCAAAGCCCATATGACGAGTGCCACTAGTGACAGGGCAATAACCTTAGGATGTTTGAAAAGCTTTTTGCGCACGATGCGAAAACCTATACCCAATCACGTCTGCTTGCAGTTATGACGGCAAAGTAAGATGCTTGTCAATGATGGCGGCCTCACCAATTAATTTGATAGTCTTTTTTCTCCAGCATCCGCCAGTAAAGCGGCAAATCTGTAAATGGCATGCACAAACTTTGAATAAGGCAAGATGAGAAAAAAGCCATAGACCAAACCCAAATGAATGGCCAATGTTAGCCCCATAAAGCTTGTTTCGCGCAAGGCTAGTAAGATGAGTCCAGTGGCGCTAACCCAGAATAATAGCCAAATGAAAGCATAATCCATACCAAGTGTTGCCAGAGATTTAATGCCTTTATCCATGCGTCGTTTCTCATGCCATAAACCAGCTGTGCCAATGCATAAGATAATGCCGCCGACGGTGCCAAGCACAACAGGCAACTCAAAATATCCATAGGGCGCCTCACGTCCCAATAGATAGTGATATAAAGTGCCTACTGAGGTGGAGGCAAAACACATCATAAACCCATAAAATGTAGCGTGATGAAAATAACGACGTCTCATGGAAGGGGCATCATCTGGGCCTGGACAACCATCACCTGCTCCATTTTGATTGCCGCCCAAATGTCGCAAGCTTGCCATGGCTGTTAGTGCATCTGAAAGGGCTGGCATGCCACCCCATTTAGCGCCCGTGCTTTTCCAATAGCGACGCCAACCCATTACAAAAGCAACCAAAGTAAAGCTGGTGATCGCAAGTGGTATGCCAGCCATCACAGTATGAGGCATGATGACATAAAAGGCGCCTTCACCAAGATGAACGCCCCAAAATAAATTAGGAGAGATCAGTGCTAGCATGGCGCCCACAGCCACTGATAGGAAAATTGTGATGAAAATGGATATAATCAGGCCATTTTTCTCAAAAATATTTGCCATTTTGGGTGGCCATGCAAATTGCCCATAAGTTTCTAATCGCCTCTCGGCTAGTGTTTGAGGTACATTCACACCAAATTCATGAGGTGGGGCATATTGGCAAGCGTGATAGCAAGCACCGCAGTGATGACAAAGATTAGCTAAATAGGCTGTATCACCTATATCGAACTCACGGCGACGCTCCATGGCAGGGAAGACTGCACATAAGCCTTCACAATAACGACAGGCATTGCAAATCTGCATAATGCGCTTGGTTTCTTCATGAGCGTCTGTGCTAGCGAGAGATGTGAGTGAAATATTATTCATTAGAGGCTCTTATTGATTTGTTAGGGTGCGCGCTGCTTGTCTGCCTGCTATCAGGCCAAACACACCGCCAATCGTCATGCCAATGCCAGCAAGATATCCTTGGCCAAGAACGTTTCCAGCCATGATTTCACCAGCGGCATATAAATTTGCCGCAGGTTTTCCATCTGACATGATGATTTGTGCTTTTTCATTCACCTCAACACCCATATAGGTAAATGTGATGCCCGGACGTAGTGGGAACCCAAAGAAAGGAGGTTTCAGGATTGGCGCCGCCCAATTGGTTTTGTTAGGTGATAAGCCTTCTGTGGCTTTGCCATCAAGTATTTGCTGATCAATAGGGCCAGCTGGGCATGCTTTATTGAATTCATCAATGGTTTTGACAGTATCCTCAACAGGCAATGACAGCTGTTCTGCTAAGCCAGCTATTGTGTCATCTTTAATAGGTGTAAAAACAGATGGCATAAAGCGCTTCACGCCCTCAGAATCAAGGATGGCATAGGCTATCTGATCTGGTTGTCCCGCGACTAGGCGGCCCCAGATGGCATATCGTTTTGGCCAAAAATCTTCACCCTCATCATAAAAGCGCTTCGCATCTTTGTTCAAAACAGCGCTAAATGGAACGCCATCAATGCGGCTTGCTATGCCACCATCATATTTTGGTGCTCTTGCATCAATCGCAACAGCGTGACACTGATCTAAGTCACCAACAGGTTGTGCACCTTTTTCAAGCAGTGCCTTTAGAATGGTTCCTTTGTTATAGGGGGTGCCTCGTACCAGAAAGTTTTTTGCGCTATCTCCCCAACCTTCAGCGAGCCAGTCAAGATTTGCCTCAAATCCGCCAGCAGTGGTAATGAGCTTCTTGCACCTCAACATTCTGCCATCACCAAGTATCACGCCTTCACAAAATGCATCTTCGATTACAAGGTCTGTTACGGCAGTATCATATAAAAATGAGATGCCTATGCTCTTAGCATGACGACATAATGCATTTAGCAACGCACGCCCACCACCTAGGAAAAATGCATTTGTTCTGCCTAGGTTTAATGTGCCTGATAAGGCCGGTTGAAACCGGACCCCTCTCTCGCTAAGCCAGCTTGTTAGCTCTACTGATTTCTCCAGTGTTAATTTTGCCAGATCATGATTTGTTACGCCCTTTGTGACGCGCATCAAGTCGTCGTAATATTCTTCGAAGCTGTAAGCATCGGTTAGTACATCAGTTGGTTCATCATGCATCGCACGCAAATTACGCGTGTGTCGGGTGTTGCCACCACGCATATCTTTTGGCGCCGCCTCTATCACGAGAGTAGAGCAACCAGCCTCTGAAGCAGTTATAGCAGCACACAGGCCTGCATTGCCTGCACCGATAACGATAACATCCCAAATATGGTTGTTGTCGTTGTGATTTGACTTCTTTGTATACATGTGCATACAGTAATAATGTTTCCTAACATCTGTCAAGTGAGCATCGTGATGAATTGGGCGCAATTTGAGCCAGAGATTCAAGATATCCAATCGCAAAAATTAACAAGTGCAGCGCGGATCCGCCTTATAATTTTGAACGCTATTGGGGCAGGGGCGCTAGTGGCAGGCACAAGGGTAATCGAAACAGAGCTTGGGAAAGCGTTACAGGTATCTCGGACACCCTTGCGAGAGGCATTAACCGCACTTCGTGCAGAGCAAGTGCTAGATGATGATGGCGATGGCTTGCGCGTGCGCAGACTAGCTTGGCGTGATGTATCAAACTTATATGAATTGCGTGGCACACTTGAGGGAATGGCAGCGCGCCTAGCTGCTGATACGGCCAACACATCTGAGAAAGCCATCATCAGCAATCTTTGTCATGAAGAGGCAATGATGATTGATAATGGTGCCGATGCGCAGACACTTGCAGCTCAGAATCGGCGTTTCCACCAAGCCATTTTGCATAGCGCTAATAACCCCTTTTTAACAGAAGCGCTCCATAAATTGTCGCGACTAACGATTTTGCTTGGTAATACAGTCTACAGCATGCCAGAAAGGCGTTCACTTATCAGTCAAGAGCACTTTGATATTGAGCGCGCCATTATCTCAGGTGATGGCGTGCAGGCAGAGCAGATGATGCGATTTCATCTTGAAAAAGCGCTTGAGGCACGGCTGAAAATTATGACGGAAACAAGGGAACAAGAGCTTGATTAATCCCAATCTGTTATCCAGAAAATCGCTAATTGAAACATGGTATGACGTTCGAAAAATGGCGCTTACTTTTGCTATCGCCTTAGCTGTTGGCTCTGTTTTTCTGCGCCTTGGTCTGCCAGCGCCATTTATGATGGGTAGTTTGTTCGGTGTTTGGTTTGCCGCTGGTCTTATGCCTCCCTTACGAAAGCATGTTGGTGTTTCAAGATGGTTTCATATCCCTGTTGTTTTGGGTTTGGGTGTGCTGATTGGTGCGTCCTTCGGAGATGGTTTTTTGGATAAGCTGACACAATGGTGGCCAACCGTGTCACTTATGGTTGGCACCACATTCATTGTGTCTTTTGTAAGCTTTTATTTCCTTGCTTATCACCGCGGATATGAGCGCAAACTGTCCTTCTTATGTTGTGTGCCAGGTGGCCAAGCCGAAGCGATTATTATGGCGCGAGAGGTTACTGATAAAGATTATGTTGTCGCGCTTTTCCATCTCGTTCGTGTGGTTGTGGTCTTTGCCTCAACCCCCTTTATATTGGCAATAGTAAAGGGGCAAGAGGCAGTTGATAATTCAAATATCCTACTGCAATCCATGCCAAGTTTATGGGACTTGCCATCTTCCGACCTAATCACATTTGGCTTACTTGCTATTGGCGGGTATTTTTTGGGCTTGTTCTTGCGTTTGCCGATGTCACATCTGCTAGGACCTATGATGGCGTCTGCCTTTGCCCATTATGTCGGGTGGGTGCAATTACCGCGTGTGAACGAATTTGTCATTCTTGCCCAGCTAGTCATTGGCGGCGGTGTAGGGGCGCGTTTAGCACAAGTCGCCTTCTCCGAGTTGAAGGGATACTTGAAAGATGCGCTGTGGAATTGTTTTTTCACGCTGAGCTTGTTCTTACTTGTTGCTATCGCGGTATCTCAGATATTTGATTTTGCCTTTTTACCAATTTGGATGGCATTTGTGCCAGGTGGCTTGTATGAAGTGACATTGCTAGGGCTTGTCTTTGGGTTTGATGTTGCCTTTATTGCGTTTCATCATACAGCGCGTGTTATGCTTGTATTTTTCAGCCTGCCTATCATGATATCACGCTTTTGGTCAGATTAATTTGCGCCATCCCATATAGCGCGAGGCACAAAAACAGTGCCTTCTGCAAGTTTTCTGGCAGTGCGCTTTAGCCCAGCAGATTTATGAGTAAATATCCCATCCTCGATTGTGTAATCCACCAACACATCCATGGTGCCGAGCGGGTGCTGTAATGTGACTGTGACAGGGCTGTTTTCAGTTGTTGTCATCATGCCATCAGCGATGGTGCCCGGTGTTAATGCACAGCTGGCAATACATTGCGAGCCTGTGACTGCCATTGTGGGGTGAGTGTCCCATGGCATAAAATATCTTGTGTTGATATGTCCTTCTTTTTCAGCTGAAGCGATGATGCCAAATTTTGGCGTGACTGAGTGACTAACATCCCCCATGCCCATCAGCTCTCCTGCTTTAATGCGTATTTGCTCCATTTTTTGGAAAAATTCTCTATTGCTATCAAGCTCTTCACGAGACTCTGTTCCTATTAGGCCAAAATCAGTAGCCCGTGCCAGTACCATCGGCATAGCAACATCCATGCAGGTCACTTCTAGCCCGTCAATGATATCAATTTTATTGCCTGTAGGAAGGAAAGCGCCTGTTGATGATCCTGCAACATCCATGAAATTTAATTCAACCGGTGCGGCTGTTCCTGGCACGCCATCAATAGAGTCATTGCCCTCATAAGTGACTTCATTATCGGGTGTTTGTACTTTTGAGACAATGCGTGCGCCGGTATTTACAGCTCTAATTTTAATGTCTGTTACATGGCCTTTGGGCTCAATTAAGCCCATTTCAATTGCCGCAGGGCCAACCGCTGTTAAAATGTTTCCACAAGTTGGTTTGAAATCAACCATCTTAGTTTCTACGCTTACTTGCGCGAAAAAATAGTCAATATCAGCCCAGTCATCATCTGATTTTGATAACATAGCTACTTTGGTTGTCACAGCATTCCCGCCACCAATGCCATCTATGTTCAACGGATGCCCAGATCCCACTGCCGCAATTAACACATCAGCTAATTTATCTCGCTCAACTGGCAGGTCTGCCTTGTTGAAGTAAGGGCCTCGTGATGAGCCACCGCGCATAAACAAGAATTTAATTGGCGTTTGTGTCATGTTTTTTTCTCTGATGTCGCTTACTCAAAGGTAACTGCTTTGCCTGTTCTGGCAGATTCTTGTGCGGCATGGCCCATGCGCACTGCCCATATACCGTCATCAATGCTAACTTCTACTTGACCACGACCACGCACAACATCCAAAAATTTTTCATGCTGATAAAAGGTGGAACCATTATGGTCGCCGGCATCTAAAATGGCTTTGTCAATTGGCATATCGGTGACTTTAGGGTTGCAGATAGCGCGCTTGCTTGTCACAAGCTGTGGTACAGGCCGCTTTTCTTCGTCGCCAGACCAAAACCGTGCAGGGCCCGGCAATTTCACCTCTAATTTTCCCTCTGGTCCAACAGCGTGGATAAATTCCTGAAACTCTGAGCCTTCAGCGAACATTGAAAGCTCCAACATGGCGCGCTTACCATTGGCAAAATCTACAATGACATAACCACAGTCCCATATATCAGACTGTTTTCCATCATAGATTTCATCTAGGTGATTGACCTCTTGACCTGCGCTAGCCATCACCCTTACAGGGTCAGATGAGATTATATGACGCATTAAATCAAAGAAATGACAGCATTTTTCAACGAAAGTGCCGCCGGAATTCGCATTAAATCGGTTCCAATCTCCCACTTTTTCTAAAAAAGGAAAACGATGTTCAGTAATAGATAACATCTTGATATCACCGGTAACATCATCCACGTCATTAATAAATTTCTGCAATGGTGGCATATAGCGATATTCCATCGCCACCCAAACAGGTGCATTGTAACTTTTCTGAAAAGCTTTGATGCGATCAAAGTCATCAGGGTTTGTATATAACGGTTTTTCAACCAAGATGGGCAGGGTCACATGCTGTGCAATCAGCTCAAGTTGCTCAATGTGGCAATGATTAGGGCTGACTATCAAGAGGCAGTCCAACTCCTTGTTTGATAAAAGCTCTTCAACAGAGTTCGCAAAGCGAGCGTCAGGTGCTATTGCCTTTGCGGCGTTTCGCATTCCTTCATCAGGCTCATAGATCATTGCGGCCTTCGCATCATCAAGAAGCGCAATGTTATGAAGATGCTCTTGGCCCATCATGCCACATCCGATAATGCCATAATTCACTGTCATTTTTTAACTCAAGCCATTGTTTTGATTTACTTTAATCTCGCTACATAGCGTGCTCTATCTGTGGCAAACCATGTGCGTGAATATTCTATCTTATTTCCTTCATTAGACCAGCCGAATCTTTCAACAAAGCCCATATCATCTTGCGTTTGGCTTTTATACCATTTTGGCGGTTTGGACAGGCCAATCCAATCTTCTGCTTTGGTAATCCAAATGCCTAGCTCTTTGCGATAATAATGATAGAGGGACTCTGATACATCTTCTGGATCTATTGTCTCAGTACATGAGCCGTCCAGCCATATTTCTTCTAATGCGACAGGGGTATCATCAAGATAGCGCACACGCCGAAACCGAAAAGCATGATCTGCAGTGCCAAAGGCTGGTAAATCCTCTGGTTTCTGCAATCTTGTTACGTCAAGAAGTCGTGCTGATGGCATGCCGCCGCCTCCAACAAGCTCCAACCGGAAAAAACTATATAATGAGGGGGTGTGTTCTGTCCTTGTGATGTAGTTGCCCGACCCTTGGATGCGACGTACTAACCCCATCTCTGTCAAGCGCTTCAATGATTTGCGTAGTGTGCCAACTGCCACGCCGTAATCATGCGCCATATCTCGTTCAGGTGGTAATTTAGTGTCGGGCACTAAATGGCCAGCGGCTATCTGCCGTGAAATCAACTCTGCAATTTGAATGAACATTGGCAAAGCCCCAGCTTTCGCTTGGTTTTTCACAGTTTCATTTTGCGATAATAAATCTATCATAGGTCTGCTTGTTTCAGATTGATACACTATTGATTTACTTTATGTTGCCTGTTACTGTCTAATAAAGCAAGCATTAACAATTTTAGGGGGGTAACGATGTCTGTTGTGCCGATAACCAGTCCAGATCTACAAGCAGCAGAGGTCAGTTTCTTCAGTGCTCTATGCTCAGATGACTTTGCCCATCTTGGTGTGCCTGATGGTGATTTGCGTTCAAGTTGGGCTCATTGCTCTGAAATTGTGAAACGGTCAGAGGCTCATGGTTTCCGGAACATTCTATGCCCTTCTTCGTATCAAGTTGGGCAGGACACATTGTCATTTGTGGCTGGTTGCGCTCCAATTACTTCAAAAATGAACCTGCTTGCGGCGGTTCGTTGTGGCGAAATGCAGCCTATTATGTTGGCGCGCACAATCGCAACGCTGGACCACATGCTAGAAGGGCGACTTACAATAAACATAATAAGTTCCGATTTTCCAGGTCAGAAAGAAGATAGTAATTATCGCTACCAACGCTCGCGCGAAGTTGTTGAGATACTAAAGCAAGCATGGACTCAGGATGAGATAAATTACAAAGGCGAGATATATAATTTTGAGGGGCTAAACACCGATCCAGCAAGACCATATCAGCAAAATGGCGGGCCTCTGCTTTATTTTGGAGGCTATTCGCCAGCGGCTATTGAGTTATGTGCACAACATTGTGACGTCTATTTGATGTGGCCAGAGACTAAGGACGACTTAAAACAACGCATGATTGCGGTAAACGAACGAGCGCGCGCTTATGACCGCACACTTGATTATGGTTTGCGTGTGCACATGGTTGTTCGTGAGACAGAGGCAGAAGCGCGTGAATATGCAGAAGAGCTTGTCTCAAAGCTTGATGATGAAGAGGGGCGCAAAATCAGAGAGCGCGCTCTTGATAGCACTTCTCTTGGGGTTGCGCGCCAAGCACGTAATCGTGAATTAGCTGATATGTCTGGATTTATTGAACCTCATCTTTGGACGGGTGTCGGTCGCGCCCGTTCTGGATGTGGTGCAGCTCTTGTAGGGTCAGCTGATCAAATTTTATCAGAGCTAGAAAATTATCAAAAGATGGGCATACGCAGTTTTATTTTCTCAGGCTATCCTCATTTGTCTGAATGTGATTATATTGGCAAATTGATATTGCCAGAGATCAAAACTTGCTCACTACCACATGAATATGGCCGCGTGCCTCAAAATATACCAAATACACCTCTTGGTGCAGGAGAGAGACGATAATGGAAAAAGTAGCGCTAAATGATGATTTGTCACTATCTCGTCTAATTTATGGCATGTGGCGGTTAGGGGATGATGAAAATACGAGCCCTGACCATGTGCAGGCTAAGATTGAAGCATGTCTTGCCCAAGGCATCACCACAATGGATCAAGCAGATATTTACGGTGGCTATGAAGCTGAAGAGTTGCTTGGTCTTGCCCTAAAGCAAGCGCCATCACTTCGCCAACAAATAGAAATTGTGACTAAATGCGATATCATTGCACCTGTTGGACGTCACAGCGCGGCACGTGTTAAATATTATGACACAAGCAAAGCGCATATCACAAAATCAGTTGAAGATTCTCTTCGATTAATGGGGATAGAGCATATTGATCTTTTGCTGATACATCGCCCAGATCCGATGATGGATCATTATGAAACAGGCCGCACGCTTGATGGCCTTATTGAAAGCGGCAAAGTAGGCTCTGTCGGCGTCTCTAACTTTAAATGTCATGATTGGACATTGCTACAATCTGCAATGTCAGCGCGGCTTGCAACAAATCAAATTGAAATATCAGTTATAGCGAACGAAGCTTTCATAAATGGAGATATTGCCTATTTGCAAGAACGTTGCGTTGCGCCAATGGCATGGTCGCCTCTAGCAGGTGGCGCCTTATTTAACAGCAAAAACAAGGCGCTATTCGACAAGTTGGCAAAAATTGGTGCGAACCATGATGTGGATGCCACGGCTGTTGCGGTTGCTTGGTTGCTTGCGCATCCTGCTAAAATTATGCCTGTGATGGGCACCAATAACCTATCGCGTATTGCAAAGATTTCAGATGCCCTAAAATGTCCTATCGACAGACAAACATGGTTTGAAATTTACGAAGTGGCAAATGGTCACGAAGTGCCATAGACATCGTTATTCAGACAAAAAATCATCCATAACATGCAGGCCTTCTTCAAGGCCTGTACGTCCAAAACCATAACGGAAATGGTCGGCTGGTGTGTGGCCAAGGTTTGATGCATAGATAGAGCTAGGTAGCAACAGGACACCTGCTTGCTCTACTAACTTGCGGGCAAAATCTTCAATGCCATCTTGGCCTGTATATTTTGCAAAGCCCATGCAAGAACCATCTGGCTTATGGGCTTGAAACAAATCGCTATGCTTGGCAAAAAACGCAGCCCATAGCGGTAGGTTGTGATCGATTATGGCGTTGTTTCTTGCCAAGAGCTTATCCTTGTTTTTTAAGGCTATAATTGAAAGCTTTTCGCTTGGCCCAGAATTACAAATGGACAGGTAATGTTTCATTCGCTCCATTTGCGATAATAGGGCCTTGTCCTGACAGGCAATCCATCCAATACGCAGGCCGGGCAGTCCATATGATTTTGACATAACACCAAGAGACAAGCCACGCTCATATACATCTGCAATAAAGGGCAGATGCTTCGTGCCAGTGGGGCCTAGACCATTAAATATTTCATCATGAAGTATGTAGATTCCATGTTTGCGGCATAATTCGATAAGCGCCATGTAACGATCAAGCGGTAAGATGGCGCCTGTCGGATTATGTGGAAAATTGATTGTAACCAATTTTGTGTTTGGTCTGATGGCAGCACCAATCTCTTCAATATCAAGTGCCCAACCTTCTTCCTCTCGCAAAGGAACAGCGCTCACAGAAGCGATGGAGGCAGGCAAAGTCTCATGCGACTGATAGTTAGGCGTGACAACAATTGCGTGGCTGTCTTTATCTAAAATCACATGATTGGCTGCATAAATGCCTTCTGACGCGCCAGCAAAACACAATATATTCTCACTAGCCTGCTCATTATAGGTGCCGGCAATAACCTCGCGCAGATACGGGTCGCCAAAAGTCTCTGTATAACCAAGCCACATCGTCTCAAAAGATTTGCGATCATCATCGCTCGCCATGCCAAGCAATTCGTTAAGCGAGATACTTTGCGCATCAGAAGCTGTCAGGTGATATTTTGCTTTGAATTCCCATTTTGAGAAATGTGTTTCCAAACGAAAATCGGGTAATACACTCATCAGATGCTCGCTCATTTAAAATATGTGATATCTTTATTGTGATGATTAAGATAATCGAGCTTTCTTCTTGAGACAATGAGCATTTTTTGCCAGTTTTAAGAGGTTAAATATTAGCTGGAAGAGGTCATTATGAAAGGCATCCCTCAAAATTCTGCGCCAACAGATTATCAAGATCGTCAAGCTATTGAACCTGTGATTTGTTATCCGCCAGAAACCTTGCCGCCTGTTGACAAGAAAATGTTACAAGCTTTGCGTAATGATATGACATTGGTTGACACAGTTACTGTGCCGCCACGTGATGCAAGGACATTCACGGTGCCACAAGGGCATATATTCCGAATAGTATCCTCTGAAGGCTCGCAAGTTGGTGATTTAAATCTCTTTAACCAAGAAAATTTGGACGAGCGTTTTTACACAGGAAAAACAAGAGCGCTTCATGGAACGCACCTGTCGACCTATGACAGAATGTGGTCAAATATGCCCTATATTCGGCCGCTTGCCACCATAAGCTACGATACGCTTGACTGGTACGGCTTTGATGAATTTGGCGGCTCAGTTCATGATGTGATTGGCACAAGATGTGATCCCTACACAGGATATCTGCTAAATCATGATCATTATCATTATTGCTGTCATTCCAATTTAACACGCGCGATGGGGCAATATCTTGATGGGGACTATAAGCGGGCGGAAACACTTGTTCATGATGTGCTAAACGTCTTTATGTGTACTGGTTTCACACAAGACACCCATCAATATTTCATGAAAGCTAGCCCAGTAAGGCCGGGTGATTACATCGAATTTTTTGCTGAAGTCAATCTTGTCGGTGCGCTATCAGCTTGCCCCGGTGGTGATTGTTCAACAAAACATTCCTCAGATGAAGCAGCCTGTTATCCGCTTGTTGTGGAAATATATAAAACAAATCCAGCTCATCTAGCCAATTGGATACCACCAAAAATCAATGGCTATAATGGCAGTCATGCTATTGATGAATCTCTTTGATGATGCTTTGTAATCTAGCGTGTTTTTCACGGCTTGCTTGTCCAGCTTCTTGTGATGTGACAACTTCGAAGGTGATGCTATCATTCGGGCGAAGGCGCCCAAGCAGAGATAGGTCAGCTGAAATAACGCAGGCTATTTTCGTGTAACCTCCCATGGTGCCATGATCAGCCATGGCGATAATGGGCTGTCCATCGGCAGGCACCTGCAAGATACCGCGTGTCATCGCATCTGATATGATATCTGCAGCCCCTTTATGTTTTAACGGTTGTCCAGATAGTCTCATGCCCATGCGGCTCGTTTGCGGCGATATTTTATAGGGCTCTTTTACTAAAATAGCGAGCGTCTCAGGAGTAAACCAATGGTCTTGTGGGCCAAGAATGATGCGCAATCTGTCTGTTTTGTGAAATAAATCACGCGGCACAATATAGTTCGGATTAGGAGGTGATGAGGCGCATTTGCCGATGGTTAATTTGTCACCATCTTCAAGTCTTCGCCCTTCATGACCGCCAATTTGCGCATTGGAAGTCGTTGCATAAGAGCCATAAATTAACGGTACATCAATGCCACCTGACACACATAATAATACTGACAATGTATCTTTGAAGGGCGGGATTTCTATCTCTTCTTCTTCATCAATTGTGATGACTTGGCCAGACACATACTCTTTAACAGCGCCCTTAATATCATAATGTTTGATACATGCCTCAGCACTTCCCACAATGGCTACAGTTGTGCTTGCGCTAACGCGTGCGCGAAAGCCTCCAAAGCAAATTTCAATCGCACTACCCTTTGCATTATTGCCCACAAGATGATTGCCAATCAATAAGGCGTCTCTGTCTAGAGCGCCACTAATTGGAACGCCAAGATGTTGGCATCCATGCCTGCCGTCATCTTGAACGGTGCTAAAGGGTCCAGCTTGTAATATCGTCAATTTGCGCATCAAATTACTCTGTGACCTTTAGGTCATTTTCAGTTAACAGGCCGTTTTGATATTCTTCTTCTTGTTGCGCTAGGGTCTCTAAAGAAATGCGCTCAAAGCTTACCTTGTCACCAGCGCTAAACAGGATTGGATTGTCTCTTTTTGGATCAAATGTCGGGAAGGGGGTGCGTCCTATCAGATGCCAACCGCCGGGTGAATCCATTGGGTAGATGACACATTGGCCAATGGCTATGCCAACAGAACGTGCTGGCACTGCCACTCTAGGGTTGTCTCTACGTGGTAGCGTAAGCCTTTCATCCACACCAGCCATATATCCATTGCCCGGCAAGAAGCCCATGACAGATACGGTTAAGGTGTTAGCAAGATGGCGTTTGATAACCTCTTCTTCTGATAAGTCTACGCGCTCTGCTACTTCGCTTAAATCTGGCGCACAATCACCTTCATAGCACACAGGCAATCGCCAATGTGTGCCGGTGCTTGTTGTTTGTTCACCAGTTGAGTTTAGCAGAGGCAAAATTAGTCGCTTAATTTGTGAGGCATCCTGCTGAAGGGGATCAAAAGCGATGAATAAGCGTGTCATAGAGGGAACGATTTCTGAAATGGCTGATATGTTTGCCATCCTTATCATTTCAGAGATATGTAATATTTTTGCCGCAAGCTCTGCTGTTGGCGCAAATGCGTTATCATCGCTAAGCGGCTTAAAGCCTGTGAAGTCCAATATGAGGCCGTGATCTCCCATTGGAAACCAGATGGGGTTCTGTTCAATTATGTTTTTTTCATTACTGGGTGACGACATAACTTCTCGCGTGAATATAAACTAGACCTAGCTTAATTTTTATTTGATGATAATGACGGATTTAAATCACGAGAGCAAGTTACTCGCTCTTGTAAATTTGGGGAAAATGACAAATGAAATTCAACCTAAATGCAGATATGGCAGAAGGTTATGGCCCATGGAAAATGGGAGATGATGATGGCCTTTTGGATATTATAAAATCAGCAAATATTGCATGCGGATTTCACGCTGGTGATCACAATATTATGGGGAATGTGATGCGCCAAGCAACCGCGCAAGGTGTCAGCATTGGCGCACATCCTGGGTTTTTAGATTTGCACGGATTTGGCAGGCGACAAATGCATTTGTCAGAAGCAGAGATTGAACGTCTTATGGCATATCAAATTGGAGCGGCTCTTGGCATGGCATCTTTGGTTGACGCCAAAGTGACCCATGTGAAGGTGCATGGCGCTATGTCAAATATGGCATGCGCTGATGCTGGCATGTCAGCGGCCATATCACGCGCGATTGTGGCAGTTGATAAATCGCTTATCATGCTATCTCCTGCACTGTCTGAGCTATCAAATGAAGGTAGGAAAGCTGGATTAACTGTAGCTGACGAGGTTTTTGCAGATAGAACTTATATGCCAGATGGTCAGTTAACGCCGCGCTCTCGTGCAGATTCGATGATCCGTGATGCCAAAGACAGTTTGGCGCAATGCTTATCAATATTCGTCGAAGGTAAGGTAAGAACCGTAGAAGGTCAGATGCTAGATATCCCTGCACAATCAATTTGTGTTCATGGTGATGGGCCAACAGCATTGAATTTGGCTAAATCAGTGAAAGAGGGTATGCAGGCTGAGGGGTTTGAGCTAGTCACTTTGCCAGACGTATTGGCCTAGCAGTCTTCTAGTTTCTCAAGGGTTTCAAGCCACGTTTCTTCTGTCTCTGCAAGCTGTTCAATGACGGTGGAAAGTCTGTTTGTCACCTCAGCAATTTTCGAGCCGTCATTATTATAGAAATTTGGCTGAGCCATTTGTGTTTCTAGTGCGCTCTTTTGACTGTTCAGCACATCCATTTTCTCTTCGAGATCTTTTGCCAAAAGTTTCAGCTTGATGGGGTTTGTTTTCTTTGGGGCAACCGTCTTTTTCTGCTTTACCTGAATTTGCTTTGACTGGGACGGCTTTTGGCCGCTTGTTTGCTGGAGGATGAATTTTTTGTAATCATCCATGTCACCATCAAATGAGGTGACAGTGCCATTTTTGACAAGCCATAAACGGTCCGCAACACTCTCAACCAGATGTGTGTCGTGACTGACCAGTATAACGGCGCCTTCATAATCATTTAAGGCTAAGACAAGCGCTTCACGGCTTTCAATATCCAGATGGTTTGTGGGCTCGTCCAATATCAAAATATGAGGCGCGTCTATGGTCGCGATTAACATTAACAATCGCGCTTTTTGCCCTCCTGATAATTTTTCAACTGGCATGTCAACGATATCATTGTTAAAGCCGGCGCCGCCAAGCTTGGTGCGGAGATGTTTTTCACTCTCCTCAGGACGCAATCTTACATTATGCTGATAGGCACTATCTCCTTCGACCAGTTCATCGAGTTGATGTTGCGCAAAAAAACCAACACGCAATTTGCTCGATTTGGCCATGTCACCTGCCATCAATGGCAGTCTGTCTGCAATAAGCTTTGATAAGGTTGATTTCCCCTCACCATTAGCGCCCAACAGGGCAATGCGATCATCGCTATCAAGGCGTAAGTGAAGCTGTGATAAGATAGCCTTGCCATCATAACCAACTTGCCCTTTTTCGATGGTAACTAATGGTGGGCGCAATGCAGCCGGTGTTGGGAACGAAAAGCCAGCAACGGCATTTTCAGAAATGGCGGCAATAGGTTGCATTTTTTCGAGTTGTTTCAGGCGCGATTGTGCTTGTCTTGCCTTTGATGCTTTTGCACGAAATCTATCAACAAAACTCTGAATATGGGCGCGCTGTGCATCTTGCTTTCGTTTCATTGAATCAAGCTGCTCTAGCTTGGCGCGTCTTTCCGCATCAAATTGGTCATAAGAGCCAGTATAATATGTCAAATCATGCTGACTAAGATGCAGAATGCCGGTTACAGAGCGATTTAGTAACTCTCTGTCATGAGATATGATCAGCGCAGTTTGCTGATATTTGGCAAGAAATTGTTCAAGCCAGTAGGCGCCCTCAAGATCGAGGTAATTTGTGGGCTCATCTAATAGCAATAAATCAGGTCTAGAAAATAAAACAGCACCAAGTGCAACACGCATGCGCCAACCGCCTGAAAATTCATGGCAGGGGCGCAATTGTGCCTCATGGTCAAAGCCAAGACCTGATAATATTGCTGAGGCTCGTGCCTCTGCTGAATAAGCGTCAATATCGCCCAAGCGCTGATAAATTTCGGCAATCCGGTTAGCATCTGTTGCTATCTCTGCTTCTTTTAGAAGAGCGTCTCGTTCTTCATCTGCCATAAGCACGGTTTCGAGCAAACTGCTATCGCTTGCAGGCGCTTCTTGTTCGACACCGCCAATTCGGAAATATGATGGCATGTCAATCGTGCCACCATCCAGAGCAATATCACCTTTAATGAGTTTGAATAATGTTGTTTTGCCAGTGCCATTGCGACCCACAATGCCAACTTTATGGCCTGTCGGTATCATCGCAGAGGCATTCTCAAAAAGCGGCTTGCCCTCAATGGCGTAGTATAATTTAGATAGTGACAACATAATAGCGAAACAGATGAACTGACAGATTTCAAAAGTCAATCTTTTCAGCGCCCATCAGCAAAATTAGCTCATGCTGGTATCTTGTTGCTTGAGTTGTAAGGCTCATATGCTATGACAAGAGAATGACAGATAAAATTCAAAATCTCGAAGAAGCAGTTGCCTTCATGCAATCTGAAATCACGCAACTAAGTGATGAGTTATATTCGCAACAAAAAGAGATGGCAGAGTTGCGGCTTGAGATCGCTAAGTTATCTGCAAAACTGCAAGCGGCTCAGGGCGATGGCGGTATCCTAAACCCAATGGATGATACACCGCCACCACATTACTAAAGCCGGCCTGTACGTACGCTATAATCCGCCGCTACCTGATAGTCAGGGTCATCATCTGAATCTATCATTAACTGTCCTGATGTTTTCAGCAGTTTGTGACAATCTTTTGTCAGGTGCCTTAGCATGACACGCTTTCCAATCGCATCATATTTTGCAGCGACATCTTCAATGGCTTGCAAGGCTGACTGGTCTACGACACGCGATTTTGCAAAATCAATAATGATTGTCTCCGGGTCATCATTGAAGTGAAATAATTCTACAAATGATGTGATGGAGCCAAAAAATAGGGGCCCACGAATTTCATACACCAGAGCGCCAGCTTCTCTAACAGATGGGCGAATAGAAGCTTCAATACGTTTCGCGGCATTCCATGCATAGACTAAGGCTGACATAATAACGCCAACTACCACCGCTATTGCTAAATCTTGCCACACAGTCACGACTGTTACCACAATTGTGACCAAAACATCTGCGCGCGGCACCTTTGACATGGTGCGAAGTGATTGCCATGCAAACGTGCCGATAACGACCATAAACATCACACCGGTTAGTGCGGCGATAGGGATGAGTTCAATGTAAGAGGATGCAAAAACAATGTAGCTCAGCAAGAACAAAGCGGCTGAGATGCCAGCAATGCGCGAGCGGCCACCTGATTTCACATTTATCATTGATTGACCGATCATAGCACAGCCGCCCATGCCAGCAAAAAATCCTGTGACAAGATTGGATGCACCTTGCGCCACACATTCTTGTGATGCGCCGCCTCGCTGGTTTGTCATATCACCAACAAGGTTCAAAGTTAGCAAGCTTTCAATTAAGCCAATCGCTGCTAAAATCACCGCATAGGGAAGAATGATAGATAGTGTTTCCATATTTAAGGGCACAAGTGGAATGTGCCAGCTTGGAAAACCGCCAGCCAGTGAGGCAAGGTCGCCCACACGCGGCACGTTAATATCAAATGCCAGCACAGCAATGGTAACAAGTCCGATAGCCATTAATGGCGCTGGTATGATTTTGGTGATGCGTGGTGTTATCCAAATGATGGCCATAGTGGCAGCAACCAGAATAAGCGTAAGCGTTAGTTCAGCGCCAGCAAGCCAGCTCTCATTCCCCGAAGCATCTGTTGTTTTGAATTGTTCTAGCTGTGCTAGTCCGATGACGATGGCAAGGCCATTCACAAAGCCAAGCATAACTGGATGCGGCACCATGCGGATGAATTTACCCCATCTCAGTACGCCAGCAATAATCTGCAAAATACCCATTAGAACCACAGTCGCAAACAGGTATTCAGCGCCATGTGTCATGACAAGCGAGACCATCACCACGGCAAGAGCGCCGGTTGCTCCTGATATCATACCAGGCCTTCCGCCCATGATTGCAGTTATAAGCCCGACAATAAAAGCGGCATAAAGCCCGGCAAGGGGCGCTAGTCCTGCTACAAATGCAAAAGCAACAGCCTCTGGCACAAGAGCTAACGAGACAGTAAAGCCTGACAATAGGTCAATGCTCGTTTGCCGTGACGTCAGGACAGGTTGCTCTGCGCCGGAATGTGCTTTGCCAAATAAAAAATAGTCTAGCTTAGAAGGGGATCGTCTCATCGTGCCGGCTCTTTATTGCAGAAAATAGAGCCTTCTTATAAATGAGATCTCAATAATTGCTATAGCAAACAGTGAAAAAACATGTTTGGATGCGTCTTTTTAACTATTATGACAAAAACAGCGCAAAAGGTTGAGAATGCACGATGCAAGGTGAAAGAGATTTATCAACATTATTATCATCTTGTAAGGCAGAGCTAGCGGACAAGATTTTTGTTTTTGCCACTATAAAAGATAATAACTTACCCCGAACATCACACCGCAAATGTCATTTTATGAAGCTGAGGGTTTAACTCTTATTCTAGATAAACAGGCCGCAGAAAGTGCTGGTCTGGATTACACATTTGAATGTTGCATGATTACACTTGCCATTCATTCCGACCTAGAGGCAGTTGGTTTCATGGCACATATATCACGCCTCTTAGCTGATGCCGGAATTAGCGTTAATCCTGTCGCAGGTTATTACCATGATCACTTATTTGTGCCAGTATCAAAGGCAGATGAGGCCATGCGCATTCTTGAAAATATGAACTCATAATCTGCACAATGTTGAAGAGGTATAAAATGTTCAGAAATGGCATTTACCTACATGGTGAAAAGACTATTATTGCCATGAATAATAATGTAAATTTCGATGCTCTAAACTAGTCTGTTGGAAATGAAAATGGCCAAAAAAAGAATAGCAATTGAATTGGGGATGGGCAGTTCCTTGAGACGCGCAGATTACACAGCTGCCGCACGTCGTGCTGTCCAAAATGCCTTATGGCGCAATAGTCTGACAGTGGCAGATGCTTTTGATTTGCCAAGAGATGCTATGATAGTCGATGTTGAAGTCGCCGTACAAAAGCCAGACGCTGTTGATGTAGCCGCTATAGCTGAGGTGTTTCCTTATGGCCGTGTGTCTGTAAAAGCAGTCAAAGGCGGGCTGGATATACCAAAGCCTCAAGCGAAGAATAGTGCGGCAGAACCCCAGATAACTGTCATGGCACAGGCGGCCATAATCGTATCATTTGATTTGCCAGAAAAAGGAGCAAGCGCATGAAACGATTGATTTTGGAAATGGGTATGGGGGCTGATCTTTATGGTGAAGATTATACCAAAGCAGCTTGCCGTGCCATCGATGATGCTATCCGTCATAGCTCTTTGACGTTGTTTCGCTCACTTGACCTTGATCACGAAAAAATGACCGTCAATGTAACAGTTGGCGTGCAAAAACCTGATGCTGTTGATGCTGATGTTGTCGCTGCTAAATTGCCTCGTGGGAAAGCCTTCGTGCAAGTTGTACATGGCGGGCAAAATGTGATTGATGAAGAAAATGACACAATTTCAGTGATAGCTAGCGTTGCTATCGAGGCCTGCTACCCACAATCTGAGCTGATATAAATTTATTGTTATAAACCGTTGAATCACTGATTGACGATATCTGGTGCGCTTGATAAGGTCTCAGCATTGGTGACTGAGGCCAAAGGCCAAAGTATAATAGAGAATCCAGTGAGATGTATCCATCAGGACTCAAATCTGGAGCTGTAC
>WTHW01000175.1 GCA_011526395.1 Alphaproteobacteria bacterium | reverse complement strand
TTATTGAACTTATTTCTGCCGCAGGAACGCCTTTCCGCTTTGCGTCACCTGAGGTGCCAGAGGTAGCCTTAGGGGAAGAGGTGGCCTTTAGCTTTGATGCGTCAAAGGCACATATTTTCTAGCGAATATCCCGATAATCAGCCAAGCAGTCTGTGACAAATTGCAAAAACAGCTCTGCTTTGGCTGATCGTCTGTCCTTCTGTGGTGTGACGGCGGTCACGTGCATTTGTGTCTCGACCGTGATTTCTGGACATAGCTCTACAAGATCGCCCCTCTTCAAATGGGGAAGACAATAGAGTTCTGGCAGAAGGGCAACGCCATCTCCTTGTAATGTCAGCTCACGCAATGCGCTGGCATCATTGATGCCTATCAGCTTTGTTGTATCTATGTGGTGACGACCAGACGGCGTTTTTACTGACAGTTTTGATGTTTGATATTGTGGCTCACTATAGCGGATATGTGGCTTGAGAGAGGAGACGGTATCGTCAAAATGGAATTGTCTCTTATAATAGGGAGATGACACCCAAATCAGGGGTGTAGAGACAAGGTCTGTCACATCCAGACTATGATCAGTGACACCCCCCTCTACCACTGCGATATCAAATCCTTCGCGCCGCAGATTCACATCATAGGGTGTGAGCTGAACCTCTAAGGTAATATCAGGATAGGCGGTGGTAAAATCATGCCATTTACTACCCATAATTTCGCGGCCAAAGGTCATAGGCAGAGAGACCTTCAATGCTCCACTAGGGGTAACGGGCTCGCCCGACAGGGCCTGTTCTGCTTTGGCAGCTTGATCCATGATAGCCTGTGCGTAAGGGGCAAAAGAAGCCCCCTCTGGTGTCAGCTGAAGCTGGCGGGTTGTCCGCTCAAAGAGACGGATATTCATATCTGCTTCAAGCCGAGACAAAGTACGGCTTACCGTTGATTTCGGCATGTTGAGCTTATCTGCCGCAGCTGTTATGCCCTGATGCTCGATAATAGCGAGGAAGATAGGAAGATCATCAATGTTCCACTTCATGAACATACCTTATGAAATATGTAAAATTGTTGTGAAAAAACAAAACAATATATGGTAACAAAAGCCAAGTGAATTCTGCTTAATTTGTCGAGCTATAGGGTGACATAAGACGCGATGAGCCGACCTCAATCTCACAAAATGCAAGCAGAGTCTTTTCCTATCTGGATCATTGCGCTAGCGACAGGTACCGCGGCGATGGGGATCACCGTTGTAACACCTGCCCTGCCTGTTATTGCGCAGGATTTGGGTGCCTCATCACAAGCTGCCCAACAATTACTCACCTTATATTTAGCGATGCTGGCGCTTGGTCAATTGGTCATTGGGCCCTTGTCAGATATCATAGGCAGGCGTCCCTTCTTCCTCGCTGGGGCGGCGCTGATTGGCGTGTTTGGCCTCGCTGCCTCACAGGCAAAAACAATAGAGAGCCTGTTGATTTATCGGTGCTTACAAGGGATAGGGGCGGCGGCGTCCCTGTCGATGGGGCGCGCCATTATTCACGATCATTTTGATCGGATGAATGCGTCGAAAGCCATGGCCACCGTTCAGACAATCCAAGCGGTGGTCCCACTTTTTGCCCTCACCCTTGGTGGCACATTTGTGTTTCATTTGGGCTGGCAAGGTATCATGGGGTTGATAAGTGCCGCCGGCTTACTGCTATTTGGCCTATCTCTTCTCTTGATACCGGAAACACATAGTGCCCGTGATAAAGCGCTATCTCTGCGCACGATAAGTCAAAGCTATGGCGCGGTGCTATCTCGCCCTGTCTTTTGCGGCTTTATGCTTGTGAGTGCGCTTCAAGTAGGGGCCTTTTTTGCCCTCAATGCCTTCATTCCTTATGCCTATGAAGCGCATGGCGTCTCTCCGTTAGCGTTTGGACTTTGGTTTGCTTTGACGCCTGCTGGCTATTTAATAGGGAATTTATGTAACCGCTATTTTATGATTGAAAGAGGGCTTGAGCGCACTGTGTTTATAGGGTGTAG
>WTHW01000122.1 GCA_011526395.1 Alphaproteobacteria bacterium | reverse complement strand
GGCTTGCCACTATCAAGTGATTCCATCACAGCCATCTGATGGCGATTGCGCTTTATCAATTTGGCAAGCCGTATCAAAACCGCCTTGCGTTCTGATGGGTGCTGATTGGCCCACACCCCGCTATCAAAGGCATCACGCGCTTTGCCAACTGCGAAATTCACATCATCTTCAGTGGCTTGCGCAAATGTCGCTAACACAGCCCCTGTTGCAGGGTTTGTGGATATTAGCTCAGGCCCTGATCCCTTATGATATGACCCATCAATATGTGAGGCTTGCGGCAATGTGATTTCATCAGCCGTCGCGCGGTAATCTTCAAGGCTTAGCAATTCTGACATGATGATATTCCTTATTCTTGTTCGCTTAAAATGCGGTCAATGGTGGCGTTCATTCTATCAATCACTTGATCTAACTCACGCTTTTCATCCTTATTTAATGGCTTTAATGGCAAGCGCGGCAATCCTGTTGGCAGGCCTTTACGCTCAACACCATATTTGACAGCTTGGATGAATTTGCCGCCTTGTTCTAACACAGTCATCAACGGCAACATGGCTGTCATAATGGCGCGCCCTTTGGTGAAATTGCCTTCGACAACACATGCCTGCCACAGCGCAATATGGGCTTTGGCGGCAAAGTTGGATGCCGCACAGACCCACGAGCGCGCACCCCATGCAAAAAACTCAAGTGCTTGATCATCCATCCCGCAAGACAGGCTGATATGCGGATAATTGCGTGCCAATAAATGCAAACGGTTAATATCACCAGAGCTTTCTTTAATCGCTTTAAAGTTTGGTGATTGCCCAACCCTATCTAGGAACTCTTGATCCATCTCAGCTGCCATACGGCCCGGATAATTATAAAGCATCACAGGCATATCAACAGCCCGCTCAACTGCCAGCGCATGCAGGGCATTCTCTCTGCCTGTTGGCACTGAATAAGGCGGGGTCGCAACCAATATCGCATCTGTGCCAGCTTGCTTTGCCGCTTTGGCAAGGGCAATAGAATCTTCTGTACGCATCGCGCCAGTGCCGCCAATAGATGGCACACGCCCATTGATAATCTCAACACCAAGCGACAACATTCTCATACGCTCTTCCATCGTTTGCGCGTAATACTCGCCCGTCGTGCCAGCGATGATAATCCCATGCACACCTTCTGAGATCAGATGCTCGATAACTTGTGCAAATCCCTCCTCATCAATGGCATAATTCTCTTTATGCGGTGTGATGACAGGGGTGTAGATTCCGTAAAAATCCATCTTATCTACTCTTTCTTCCAGCTGGCCTATCCAGCCATTTCAATATCAATATCCAACGGGTCAGGGCGAATAAACTCATCCATCTTTTTGCGTGATAAGGCCCAATGTTCCATCGTAAGGCTCACAGCCGCTTCTTCATCATGGCTGGCAAAAATCTCAATAAATTGATCATGATGGTTGCAGGCTTCTGCGATATCTTCATTTGTCCCCTCAGGGCCAGATCGCCAGAAAGTTTGGCCAATGCGCGCATGTTCCATCAATAATCTTTGCAAACTTGGCATCAGATACGAATTATCAGCCATCTCACCAATTTGATAATGGAACTGATCATTATAAAAGACCATTGATTCAACAGATCTGTCTTGCACAGCTTGCTTAAAATCTTTTTGCGTCTGCGCAAGCATATCAATCTGTTTTGGGGATGCTAATTGCGCTGCCAATCGCGAGGTGGCGGCATATATCATCGGCGCTGTCAGAAAGAAATTACGCATGCTCAAAGCATCCATTGGTGCAACAATAGCACCTTTATTTTCACGTAATTGCACATAACCTTCACCAGCTAATTGGCGAAAAATATCACGTAACGGGGTGCGCGAGATTTCAAATTGCCTACTCAAGCTCACCTCATCAAGAGGCGCACCAGGTGCCAGCGTCAACATCATAATCTGACGCTTTAAATGACTGATGATTTCATCTTTGACTTTTGTCATAACCTAGCCGTTTTACTGTGCCTATTTGCTGCTCTTTATATG
>WTHW01000241.1 GCA_011526395.1 Alphaproteobacteria bacterium | reverse complement strand
CCGCACTTGCTGAGATTAAAATCTCTTCAGATGGTTGGCGCACATTTGCCTGCGCTGCATTGCTAGCCGCAATATCTGTTGTCTCTGTCGTGACTGTTTCAGCCACTTCAACAACTGGGGTTTCTTCAATAGTCTGAGATGGTGCATCAACAGCTTCTTCTTGTTGTGCTAGCTCTGGTGCCTCATCCGTTTTAGCTTCTTCAACTTCGGCTGGAGCTGCCTTGCTTTCATCAGATGCATCGCTGTCTGACGTATCGCTGGCGGCGATTTCAGTGACTGTTTTTGTCTCTTCATCTGTTGGCGCATCTTCTTGGGCAACAACGCTATCTTGAGTTGTTGTGACAGTTACACTTGTTGAAGCAGTTTCAGCAGGCGCATCAGAGGCGCTTGCAAGTTCAACCGTATCAGCCTTATTGCCAAATGGACTAAATTCAGAGCGTTCAAGAACCTGCCAGCCGATATAGCCTGAGAAGAGTACCAAAACCACAATCATAGCCACCATAGGGCCAGACATGCGCGGCTCAAGCGCCTGATTTGGCACAACATAGTCCTGCACCTGCATAGCTGTCTTCATTTTATAGCTATCAAGATAAGGCTGTGGGTCTATGTCGAGCAATTTACAAAAGCTTCTTATGTAACCAAAGCCGTAGGTTGTGCCTGGCAACTGATCATAATCTTCGGTCTCGAGCGCTTCTAGATAATTTTTTGGAATGCGAAGCTCAAACGATAGGGTGGCAATCTCAACCTTCGCTGCCTCTCTGGCCGCACGCAAACCCGCACCACCGAAATCCTTTAGATCATCGATCGCGTTGTCTTTGTCCAGCAGTTTTTTGTTTGCAGCAGATGGCATTTCACACAAACCCCAGCCATATACATAAAATCCGAATCAACTATGGATAAAGTTTATATTGATGACTAGAAAAAAATGTCATTTCGGCCAAAAACACGTAATTTTTCATGAATTTTAGTGATTTAGACCTGTTTTTTGACCCTTTTTCTCGTCTTTTTACTCATCCATATGCAATTCGAACGCATCATGAAGCGTGCGCACTGCCAATTCTGTATAGGCTGAATCAATCAATACTGAGATTTTAATTTCACTTGTTGAGATAACTTGCAAATTCACACCTTTTTCAGACAAGGATGAGAACATCAAATTAGCGATACCAGCTTGTGTGCGCATTGCTGTGCCAATGATAGAGACTTTGGCAATATTCGTATCTGAATCAAGGCGCGCAAATGGCAGTTCTGATTTCAAGCCTTCAATGACTGAAATCGCCTTATCAGCATCACCTGCACCAACTGAGAATGTAATGTCAGTTGTCTGGTCACTTGCTGAGCCAGATTGCACAATCATATCAATATTCACATGACTATCAGCAAGCGCTTTGAAGATATGCGCCGCAACACCTGGCTTGTCTTCAAGACCGACAACAGTGATTCGTGCTTCATCAGCGCTATAGGCAATGCCGCTTATTTTTTGTCTTTCCATTTGATTATCCTCATCTACCACCATTGTGCCTGGCTCATCATTAAAGCTTGAGCGGACTTGAATTTTCACATTATGACGCATCCCCATTGCAACAGACCGGGTTTGCAGAACTTTTGCGCCAGCAGATGCCATCTCTAGCATCTCTTCGAAAGTGATTGTATCAAGCTTTCGCGCTTTTGGCATAATGCGCGGGTCAGTTGTGTAAACACCATCCACATCTGTATAAATATCACATCTATCTGCATTCAGCGCCGCCGCCAATGCCACAGCTGATGTATCAGAGCCGCCGCGACCTAATGTTGTGATACGACCTTCCTCGCTGACCCCTTGGAAGCCAGCAACGACAGCAACTTGGCCAGCATCAAGACGCTTGGCTATCTCTTGTGCTTGAATATCTTCAATGCGTGCTGAGCTGTGGGTGCTATCTGTATGGAATGGTATTTGCCATCCAAGCCATGAGCGTGCATCAACCCCAATATTCTGTAATGCGATTGCCAATAAGCCCACTGTGACCTGCTCACCTGTGGCAACGATTGTATCATATTCTCGTGCATCATGGATGGGGCCGATATCTTTTGCCCATTCCACAAGCTGGTTTGTTGTGCCTGCCATAGCAGATACAACCACAGCCACCTGATTGCCTGCGTCAATTTCAGCTTTGACCTTTTGTGCGACATTACGGATGCGATCTAAATCGCCCACTGAAGTGCCGCCAAATTTTTGAACAATTCTTGCCATGTGAAGATCGCCAATCTATCTTTAAGATTATCAAAATCCCATGTTTATAAATGACATGAGTGTTATCTCTGGCACTGTATTTATACATGCTAGGGCTTTGATACAAGAGAATAATCATGAACAGGCCGTTAGCGATATTATGTCTTATCAATCAAGCCAAGACCAAAAAGACACTGCCCAATTTGATAAATTAGGGGCGCAATGGTGGGATCAAAATGGGCCAATGGGACCGTTGCATCATTTCACCCCCATCAGATTGCAGTTCATTTTGGATATGATTGGCCGCTATGATATCGCCGACCATATCGCCGATAAGACACAATCTGAGAGCCAGCCTCTTAGCGGTTTACGCATTCTTGATATTGGATGCGGCGGCGGTCTTTTGGCAGAGCCTTTGGCACGCCTTGGCGCGCGCATTACAGCGATTGACGCCTCAGCCCCTGCGATTGAAGCAGCAAAATCACATGCGTTAAGTCAGGGGTTAGAGATTGATTATCGCTGTTGTTTAAGTGAAGAGCTAGCCGAAGAGATTGAGGGGCAAGATGGCGCAAAATTCGATGTTGTCTATAGCTCTGAGGTGATAGAGCATGTGGCATCCCGCGCCTTATTCCTTGATGCCATCAGGCGTCTTGTCACGCATGAGGGGTTGGTTGTTATCACAACGATCAATCGCACATTAGCTTCACTTGCCACAGTGAAAATCGGCGCTGAATATATCACAGGTCATATTCCAAAAGGCACACATCAGTTTGAGAAATTTGTCACGCCAACTGAATTGCAAGATGATTGTCTTAGCGCTGGCATCTTATTAGATCATTTTACAGGCTTTGTGCCATCTGTGCGCGGCGGGTTTCGCACCTCATCTTATATGGGGGTCAATTATGCCGCCGCAGGACAGTTAAAGTAAGCGCGGGAAACTCTTTATCTTTTAATGCTCTGTCTAATGCTCTGGCGGCAAATCTGGCAGATGGTGGAAGACGACACCTTCATCAGCGAGATCTTCTCTTTCTTCTTCAGTGGTCGTGCCATAAATGGGCTTCTGCTCTGCTTCACCATAGTGAATCTTTCGCGCTTCATCAGCGAATTTATCACCAACATTGGTGAAATCTGTTTTCACCTTTTTATGAATATCACGCAAAGCTGTCATCGCCGCGCCCATCACAGCGGCTTGGTCTTTTGGACTTAATTTTGTTAAGGGATTTTCTGATGCTGGTTGGGCGGCAATCTCTTCTGCCTTTGGCAAGGCTGGCAGATCTGGCGCTTTACGGCTTTTGGGGCTGTTCAAATTTGGCGCCATCAACGCGCGGCGCACCTCAGCTGACCCGCAAACAGGACATTCAACAAACCCCTTAGCAAGTTGCTCATCATAGGCTGATGAGTTTGAAAACCAGCCTTCAAATTCATGTTCTTTATCGCAAATCAACTGATATTTAATCATGATACGCTATCTTACAGCCCTTGAAAGGCATCACCTTTTTTTAAGCGATTGTACCGCAACAATGTTTGTATTTTTTGCCAGACCCGCATGGGCAAGCATCATTACGGCCAACCTTTGCTTTAGCGGCTTGTTGTTGTGCCTTTGCTTTTTTTAACGCCTCTTGCTGTGCTTTGGCTTGCTGTGCTTGTGCGGCAGCTTGCTCTTCAGGAGAGCGCACTTCAACATGAGATAACGCCAATGTCACAGTGCGGCGCATGCGCTCAAGCATATCTTCAAACATGCCAAAAGCTTCTTTTTTATACTCATTCAGTGGGTCTTTTTGTGCATAGGCGCGCAGACCAATACCCTGACGCAACTGGTCAAGACCAAGCAAATGCTCTTTCCATTGCTGGTCAAGAACCTGCAAGAGAAGAGATTTTTCAGCCATACGCATGACTTCTGGACCAAAGCGGACAGCTTTTTCTGCCATATGTTTATCAGATGTCTCAAGCAGACGATCTGATAACTCAACTTCTGAGACGCCATCTTCGTTGAACCATTCACTTGCTGGCACATCTAGGCCTAGATATTGGGCGCAATCAGCTTTGAATTTATCAGCATCCCATTGGTCCACAAAACTACCCTGCGGGATAGAATCATCAATCAGTGATTCAATCACATCATGACGCATATCAACCACTGTTTCATGCACTTCTGTCGCTTCCATGATATCACGGCGCTGGGCGAAAATAACTTGGCGCTGATCATTCATCACATCATCAAAACGCAATAGCTGTTTTCTGATCTCAAAATTATGAGCTTCCACCTTTGATTGGGCTTTTTCAACAGCCTTATTAATCCATGTGTGGGTAATCGCTTCGCCTTCTTCAAGGCCAAGCTTTGAGAGCATGCCTTCAAGCTTTTCAGAGCCAAAGATGCGCATAAGATCATCTTGCAATGAGAGGAAGAATTTTGACGCGCCAGGATCACCTTGACGACCTGTACGACCACGAAGCTGGTTATCAATACGGCGTGATTCGTGACGCTCTGTGCCCATCACATAAAGGCCGCCTGCGCTTAATGCTTTTTCTTTTAGCTCTGCAACTTCTTGTTCGATTGATGCACGTTTTTTATCTGTTAGCTTGTCACCTTCAGCAGCAAGGCGCATTTCAAGATTGCCGCCTAGCTGGATATCAGTACCGCGACCAGCCATATTGGTTGCGATGGTCACAGCGCCCGGCACACCGGCTTGTGCAATGATTTCTGCCTCTGCTTCGTGGAAGCGTGCATTCAACACCTGATGAGGGATTTTACGCTTCGTCAGTGATTTTGATAAAGATTCTGATTTTTCAATCGTCACTGTGCCAACAAGAACAGGCTGTCCGCGCTCGCGGCACTCTTCGATTAACATAACAACAGCATCATCACGCTCTTGTGAGGTGCGATAAACCTCATCATCATGGTCAATGCGCGATACAGCTTTATTGGTCGGGATAGCGACCACTTCAAGCTTGTAAATCTCTGAGAATTCACCTGCTTCTGTAAGCGCTGTGCCTGTCATGCCTGCCAATTTTTCATAAAGGCGGAAGTAATTCTGGTATGTGACAGAGGCAAGTGTTTGGTTCTCTGCTTGAATTTCCAAACCTTCTTTTGCTTCAAGCGCCTGATGAAGGCCGTCTGAGAAGCGTCTGCCTGTCATGGCTCTGCCTGTGAACTCGTCAATCAGCATCACTTGGCCATCACGCACCATATAATGTGTGTCTCTGGCAAATAATTTATGGGCACGAAGTGCTTGGGTGACGTGGTGAAGCAAGCTGATATTGGCACTGTCATATAATGAGCCAGAGGCAAGCATGCCATTTTCACCAGCTATCTTTTCGATATTTTGGACGCCCTCTTCTGTTAAGGTCACAGAGCGCGCTTTTTCATCTTTTTCAAAATCATCATCTGATAGATGCGGGATAAGCTTATTCACTACGATATATTGCTCTGCCGCTGTCTCTGTTGGACCTGATATGACAAGCGGTGTACGCGCCTCGTCAATCAGGATAGAATCAACCTCATCAACAATCGCGTAATGGTGGCTTCTTTGCACCATTGATTTTAGCTCAAACTTCAAATTATCGCGCAAATAATCAAAGCCAAATTCGTTATTTGTGCCATAGGTGATATCGCAATTATAGGCATTGCGTCTGTCTTCATCAGACATGCCGCCTGTGATGACACCAACGCTAAGGCCTAGGAAGCGATAGACCTGACCCATCCAGCCTGAATCGCGTGTCGCAAGATAGTCGTTCACGGTGACAACATGCACACCTTTGCCAGTGAGCGCATTCAGATACACAGCCAATGTGCCGACAAGTGTTTTACCTTCACCTGTCTTCATCTCTGAAATTTTGCCCTGATGCAAAACGATACCGCCCATCAGCTGGACATCGAAATGACGCTGGCCAAGTGTGCGCTTGGCACCTTCGCGAACGACAGCAAACGCATCAACCAAAATATCATCTAGTTTCGTGCCAGAGGCCACTTGCTCTTTGAAGCGATTTGTTTCTTGGCGCAGATCATCATCTGAGAAAGATTCATAATGGGCTTCACGCGCATTAATCGCTTTCACCTTGTCAGATAATTTTTTGACCTCGCGGTCGTTAGGTGAACCAAAAAATGATTTTGCGATTGTGCCGAGCATAATGTGATGACCACTTTGACTTACAAAAAATTTAACCCCCGCCATGTTACCAAAAAAAAGCGCTACTGAAAGTGCCTATTTTTGATTATGAAAAGAGCGGTGCGGAAATACCCGCGTCTATTGCAGATAGGCATTGCCATTGGCTTTGTCAATTCAGCTTTGTCAATTTGACTAGCTTCATGCCATGGATGATGTAAATTACATAGTTTTTGAAAAAAAGCTGTCATCTCACTACTAGGTTATCAGATTATGAAACAATTTTCTCTTTCGTCTTTCATGAGAGCATCATTTGCCTCTCTGGTCATTGGCTCAACATTCG
>WTHW01000210.1 GCA_011526395.1 Alphaproteobacteria bacterium | reverse complement strand
GGAAAAAATTGGTCGGAGCGGCGGGATTTGAACCCACGACCCCTACACCCCCAGTGTAGTGCGCTACCAGGCTGCGCTACGCTCCGTTCGCAGGGCGATTATAAGTTTGTTTTAGAAAAATACCAAGCCTTTAAAGCCATCAACAATGCTTATTAAGCTCTATTGACGGGTCGCTATCAAAGCCTCGAGACGCACCTCAAGTTGCTTTAATTTTTCAATGGTATTGGCAATAATTTCTTGCTGACCGGCATTACTTGCATCAGCTGAATGAACTGCTTCTACCACCTCAGATGCATTGGCTTTCTGCTCGCGCAAGGCTTTCTGTGCGCCTTTAATGGTAAAGCCATCTCGATAGAGCAAGTCACGTATACGCGTTAACAGGTCAAGGTCGCTTGCCTTGTAATAGCGCCTACCGCCAGAGCGTTTCATGGGCTTTAATTGTGTGAACTTTGTTTCCCAAAATCGAAGAACATGAGCCGGCACATCAAGCTGCTCTGAGACTTCTGAAATAGTGCGATACGCCCATTGTGATTTATCTGACATAACAGCTGTCCTTAAGACTGGCTATTCACGCGATCTCTCATCTGGCTAGAAGGCCTAAATGACAGAACACGCCGCGGGGTAATGATGGCGTCTTCACCACTTTTGGGATTGCGCCCCATGCGCGCTGTCTTTTGCGAGACAGAAAATGTACCAAACGAGGAGATTTTTACTTGCTCACCTTGCTCAAAGCAAACACATAACTCTTCCAATACAGCTTCTACCAATTCAGATGACTCGTTTCGTGAGAGTCCTAGCTGATTGTGCACTGCGGTAGCAATATCTTGACGCGTTAAAGTTTTAGTCATGCTTAAGAGTACCAAAGCTTGCAAAGAAGTCAATGCCTTAGCTCATGATGAGCATAAATCACATTAATGAGTAATCTTATTTTATGGTCTGCCAAAGCGCACTAATGCGCCGCCCCAAGCAAGGCCGCCGCCGATTGCTTCAAGCGCTAGTAAATCACCCGGCTGAATGCGCCCATCATGCACAGCCTGTGATAATGCCAAGGGAATGGAAGCGGCCGACGTATTTGCATGCTTATCCACTGTCCGAACAACGCGCTCTGAAGAAAGCCCAAACTTCCGTTGCATACCATTGATAATTCGAATATTGGCTTGATGTGGCACAAGCCAATCAACCTCATCAGCAGAAATGCCTGCCTGATCCAAGACTTCTTGCATCACTGATGCTAGCTTGTCGACAGCGTGGCGGAATACATCTTGGCCTTCCATACGCACATGCCCCACTTCGCCATTGACTGAAGGGCCACCATCCACATAAAGGATATCGCGATAAGCACCATCAGAGTGAAGCGAGCTTGCCAAAATACCAAAATTATCTGGTGCTTCTTCAGCTTCTAGCACAACGGCTCCTGCCCCATCACCAAACAACACACAAGTGCCACGGTCGTTCCAATCAAGCAATTTTGTGAAAGATTCAGCACCAATCACCAATGCCTTTGTTGCTTTTTGTGCGATCATCATGGATTCTGCGACACTGAGCGCATACACAAAACCAGCACAAACAGCCTGCACATCAAAAGCAAAAGCCTTATTGGCACCAAGCTTATGCTGCACTTTCGTTGCTGTAGATGGAAAGGTATCATCAGGTGTTGTTGTCGCAACAACAATCAAATCAATATCACTTGCTGCTACGCCAGCGTGATTTAAAGCTTCATTTGCTGCGTTTATGGCAAGGTCAGATGTAAGTTCACCATCTGCCACCATATGTCTTTGCGCAATGCCAGTACGCTGTTTGATCCACTCATCAGATGTGTCGACCCATTGAGCAAGATCATAATTAGTGATGATTTTCTCAGGCAAATAAGCGCCAACACCTGTCATGAGAATGCGATTTGACATCTACGCCTCTTTCCTTGCGTTCTCTGCCTGATTTTGAGAGGTATATTTTTTCAATGCCTTTTGCACATCAGGCATAAAGCCATGTTCAACAAGACTTGCAGCGACATTAATGGCACTCGCATAACCAATTGCATCTGTACCACCGTGAGATTTAACAGCGATACCATTTAGCCCAAGAAACACAGCGCCATTATGCACACGAGGGTCTAACCTCTTACGCATGCGCATAAGCGCCGCACGCGCAAGCAAATAAGCAATCCTTGTTAACAATGATTCTTTGAAAGCTTTTTTCAGCAAATCAGTCACTAATATAGCTGTTCCTTCAGCCGTCTTTAGTGCCACATTGCCTGTAAAACCATCAGTCACCACAACGTCGACTGCCCCTTTTGTAATATCAGTACCCTCTACGAACCCTTGATAATTCATTTCATTTGAAGGATCTGACAAAATATCAGCTGCCTCGCGCAGATAATTGTGACCTTTCTGGTCTTCCTCACCCACATTCAGCAAACCGATCGAAGGCGTTTGAATATCAAGAATAGAGCGACTAAACGCAGCACCCATAATGCCGAACTGCACCAAATTTTCTGCATCACATTCGATATTAGCGCCCAAATCAAGCATACAAACTTGTCTCTGCGCTGTTGGCAAGAATGTTGCGATAGCAGGCCTTGTGACCCCTTCCATGGGGCGCAGTTGTAATTTAGACATTGCCATCAAGGCACCAGTATTGCCAGCTGAAACAACGGCATCACAGCGCCCCTCTTTCACCTCTTCTATGGCTTTCCACATTGATGTGTTTTTACCCTTGCGCACTGCCTGACTAACATTCTCGTCGGATTCGACTTTGTCGTCGGCTTGCACAATGCTGGCATTTTTAAGGTTATTAGAACGGCTGAGAAACGGTTTTATCTGCGCTGCATCCCCGACAAACACAAATTCTAAACTAGGGTTTTTCGCTTTTGCCGCATCTGCGCCTTTTATTACGATTTCAGGCGCACTATCGCCCCCCATCGCATCTAGCGCTAAGCGCGTTATGTTCACAGAACATCTCCTACTGTAATTGCGATGCTACCATATAAAGAAGTTGTCACTTTTTCAATTGCCTTAACTTAGAAAACGGGTTTTCTGGTTCGATTTTAGGCCCAAATTCGTGCGTATCTGGCGCATTTTCCTTGCGAGGATAGGGATCTGCCTCGACACCAATAAATTGAATAACAGCCTCTTTGATAGGAATAAGACCGTTTTCCATAGGCTCAACAGATGAATCTTGCACATCAATTTCATCATTTTCTTGAAAATTAGAAACAAAGCGTTCGTATATGTCGCCCTTTATCACTTGCTGCACTGGTTCGCCTGTGACAACACAGCTTTGCTTAATTGTAGATGAAATGGCACCCTTTAGTTGCCAGCAGTCTTTTGAGATGTGTTTTACGCTCAAATCAAAAGCGACGCTGCGCACCTCTATAAATGAAAAGCGTTCTGCTACATGAGCGCATGTTTGCTTATCCATGTCCCCCTTAAAGGTTAGGCCACGCCCATGAGGTACTGTTTGCGGGTCAATCGTATCGGGCAGAATAGTCATAGTCTAGCTATCACTTGCGAGTGATGCGACTTGGAAAAGCGATAAGTCTATGTCCTTTTCCAAGAAATCATCATCTTTTACTTCATCAAGACGCTTTGTAATTTCACGAACTTCCTCAGTCAGCTCAGCAACGCGGCCTTCCACCTCACCATCACGAAATAGATTGCGCTGGATAGCTTGCTCTAGCGCCTGGTTACCATCTTGATTAAGGGCATTATCATACGCCGCAAGACGGCCCATATAAGCTTCAGACATAAATTTAACGCGTTTACCGACCCCCATGTCACCAACGCCCATTTCGCGTAATGTCATGTCCATATCCGCAAACATGGCATCGAATAGGTCTTGGCTAAGCTTACCAAGCTGTTCCTGACGACCAGTCAGGCGGCGCATGACAAGCGATTGAAATAAACATAGACAATCAAAACGGCCATCTATGCTATCTTCCACGCCATATTGGCCGTATAGGACAGGATTGCGTGATGCCTGTAAAATGGTATGGTATAGCGCTTCAGCTCTGGTGACTGGCAATGGATCTATTTGTTTTGTCCCCAAAAAAAGCTTTATCTTCTGTAAAAAACCGACTTGTGACATATAATTATCTCGAAACCTTAAAGGGTTATGTAATTAAGATTGACGCCTCTTGCATTTCCCGGCAATTATAACGTCATCTTTTCACCGACGCCTTAAAAAAATGACATATATCTTCAAACACAAATATTTCTCATTTATCGCTGGCATTGCTGCTCTGTTGGTTTTGTCCTCTTGTGGCGAGAGACTATCGTCTCATGGTCACCTTATTGACGAATATGATCTTCAAAATATCGTGATGGGCGAGACTACCAAAAATGATATTTTATTTTCACTTGGCAAGCCAAGTTTTGAAGGCGCTTTTGATTCAAGCAAGCTATATTATGTGTCACAAAATATGGTGCAACCAGCTGGTGGCCGCAAAGAAACCACAAGCCGTGAAATATTTGCTTTCATTTTTGATGAGAATGAGTTGCTCATAGACATTGTTGTGACAGACGAGACAACAGGCATTGAAATCGCAACACTTAGCTCAAAAACACCGACACCAGGCGCGACTTTCGGGGTGATAGATCAAGTCTTCTCTAACATCAGAAAACGCAGAGCGAATGAATAGTCAGTGAGTGCTTTTAAGACATCTCAACAATACGCAATTTTCTTGAGATTCTGTCAATTATGGCATTCACAAACTTCACATCACCCTGATAAGCATCTGTCAGGCTTGCATATTCAGAAATGATAGCTTTTGCTGGAATATGAGGCATAAACTTCAATTCAGCTATTGCTGCACGCAAGGTCGATAATTCATGACGTGCTAGCCTATCAATGCTCCAACCGTCTTCAAGGCGTTGCGAAATTAATTCATCCAATTCTGTTTGCTTATCAAGCATTAGAGCAGATAGTTCGTTAAAATGCCCCTCATCAATTTTTTTGACATCCATCTCAGATGCAACATCGCTTGCATAATGTGTCAAAAATTGAGTCATGGCATCTTTTAGATTTTTGTCTGTCATGCCAATTTCATAATTCACCTGAATGGCGCCTAGACGGGCTGCTGTTCTTTTGCGAACAGGAACAGGCTTTAAGTTTTTATCATCAGACATAAATTATGCCCCTGCTGAAAATGCTTGTTTTAACGCAGCCATATTCATTGCCGCCCGTGCTGCATCGCCGCCTTTATCTTTATCTGTTTTGCGCGCTCTTGCCCAAGCCTGATCACCATTTTCAACAGTGATTATACCATTACCAATTGCCAAATTTTCAGACAGAGTTAAATCCATAATGCCTCTGGCAGATTCATTGCAAACAGTATCATAGTGGCTCGTCTCACCTCTGATAACACATCCCAATGCTACAAACCCATCAAATTGATGAGATGAATTGGCTGCGATTGAAATAGCGCCCGGGATTTCAAGTGCGCCAGGCACCTCAATACGCTCGTAAGTGCCGCCAGCATCCTCGATAGCTGTGATAGCACCATCAGCAAGAGCATCACCCAACTCTTCGTAAAAACGTGCCTCTACAATAAGAAAATGTCCTGCCATAATATATCCCTTTATTTCTCAACCTTCATTATCTGCGTTATGATAATGACCGCCAACCTTCAACATGTAAGCCATGACCTTCGAGTCCGACAATATTTGGTTGAGAGTTGGATAGCAAAACCATCTTTACCACATCTAGATCTTTTAGTATTTGAGCGCCAACGCCATAGTCGCGAAGGTCACTGACAACTTCAGCAGGCTTTAAGCGCTTTGTTATCATATCTGAAATATTATTTGATACCATTTCCCGTAAAATGACGATCATGCCGCGACCTTCATCAGAAATAGCTTGCATAGCTTTTTGCAGATCATTATTCGACCCAGTGGCTTCGCCTAATAAGTCTTTCATAAGATCAAATGAATGCATACGCACCAATAACGGCTCATCAGGGTCGATATCGCCTTTAATTAGGACTAGATGCTCTACACCAGTGATGAGGTTTTCATAAGCAAGCATTCGCCAGTCACCACCAATATGTGAGCTGAAAGTTGTTTCATTCACACGACTGACAATATTTTCATTCTTGCGGCGCCATGCGATCAGGTCAGCGATTGAGCCTATTTTTAAGTTATGCTCTTTGGCAAATGGCATCAAATCAGGCAGGCGTGCCATAGAACCATCGTCTTTCATAATCTCGCAAATAACGCCGGAGGGATTGCCACCTGCCGCTCTTGAAATATCAACCACCGCCTCTGTGTGACCTGCGCGGACAAGTGTGCCACCATCGCGGGCAATCAAAGGAAAGATATGACCTGGTGTTGTGATATCCCTACCATCACGATTTATATCAATCGCAGTCAGGACTGTATGAGACCTATCATGGGCTGAGATACCTGTTGAAACGCCCTCTCTTGCTTCGATTGATACTGTGAAAGCTGTTTGATGTCGTGATTCATTGCGACGTTCCATTAAGGATAAACCTAATTTTTCTGAACGTTCTGCCGTAATCGCAAGGCAAATCAGGCCTCGCCCATATTTCGCCATAAAATTGATAGCTTCAGGTGTGCAATGCTCTCCCATTACACAGAGATCGCCTTCATTTTCTCTATCTTCATCATCGACCAAAATAAAAATCTTGCCAGCTTTTGCATCTGCAATCACATCTTCGATAGCTGT
>WTHW01000237.1 GCA_011526395.1 Alphaproteobacteria bacterium | reverse complement strand
CTGTGCGATGACATCCCATAAGACAAATTCAATTTGAAGCAAGCCTTGATCATCAATATAGGCTGAGCCGATGAGCAGGCCTTGCACACCAAGAGGCGCCCAATCATTGAAGTTCGGGCGGATAGCTGGTGATTCAGGTGGCGCGATAAAGGCGGCACTATCAACAGGCTTGAACTGACCAGAGCTAGCAAGGTCATCAGAGATAATCTGTGAGATTTGAGAGCCGACTGTGGTTGGCACGCCGTCTAGCCCTGTGAATTCAGCTATCGCAATCGGGATAGGCGCCACTTGACCATCTGTAATATCAAGACGCAAGGTTTGCGCTGAGGCTGGCACAAGATGAGATACCATCACCATCATTATAACCATCACGCCCAAGAATAATCGTCTCATTCTATCTACCCTTATCAAATCTAGCTTACCTTCAGTTAGGCCTTATGATTATGACTTAGCATCACCGCGAAATAAAGCGAGGATCAAATCCAAATATAAATTCACGCCATTGATCATACTTCTCTTTTGGCAAAGGAAGAGGTGATGCGTCAAGAACAGCGCGCAATGCCGCATTGGCGGCGGCGCGATATGTCTGGTCACTATTATAGCGATTTGTCTCTACGATACTTGCCTCTGTGACTGTGCCATCTGGCTCCAATTTTACAAAGATATCCACTTTCAGCTGATCTGCGCCTGCGGCGGCTGGCGGCGGATTCCAACGAGACGCGATATGTAATCGCAACCTGTCCAACTCGCTAACACCGATAGGTGCAATGCTTGGCTTGCTATCTGTCTTTTGTTTTACCTTAGAGACAACATTCGACAGATTTGTGGCAATATTTTGTTGCGCTTTATCTTTTTTAACTTTTTGCGCCTGTTTTTTCTCTGCCTCTTTGCTCTTTTGAATTTCAGCTAGATTTTGCAACACACCATTGGCGGCATCTTTGCGCTTTTGGTCAGCTTGGCTTTGTTTTGCAAGCTCGTTAATGCGGCTGAGATCAGGCTTTGGTTTCGGCGCTGGCTTTTTGGGCGCCGGTTTTGGGGCTGGTTTTGGCGCTGGCTTTTTCGGCGGCGTTGGCCGCGCTTTTGGACGCGCAATCGGTTTTGCCACCTCAGGCGTCTTCTTGTCAGGCAAGATTTCAGCAGAGGCATCATCAATTTGCGGCTTTGGCGCTGGCTTTGTTGGTGCAGGCTCTGGTGTCTTTGGTGTTGGCGGCGGCGGAGGCGGCGGCGGCGGTGGCGGTGGTTTTGGACGCGCCTTTTGCTGGTCAACCTCATCTTGCGGGCTGCCCTCTGAGGCAGAGGCAATATTTGTGACCTCTGCCAAATCAACCATATCAATCACCACAAGCTGTTCTTCATTTAACTTATCTTTGTTAAATGACGGCCAGCTGACAGTCATCGCTGTGACGACTGCCAAGTGGAAACCAACAGATATGAGGGCAAAACGTGACATGAGTATTGCTCTTAGCCGTCTTCTGGTAATTGTGCGACCAGCGCGACACGCTCAAATCCAGCTGTTTGGATGCGCCCCATCAGCTCAACAACCTCGCCATAGGGGACAGCTCTGTCGCCGCGCACAAAGATACGCACATCTGGGTTTGCTTCTGATACAGCTGAAAGGCGCGGGATGAGGCTTTCGGCATCAATTTGATTATCTTGCAAATAAAGTTCGCCATCTGCCTTGATAGAGACAACAAGAGGTGCGGCATCAGCTGAGATTTGCCCTGCTTTGGTCTTTGGCAAATCAACAGGAACGCCAACGGTTAGCAAGGGGGCTGTGACCATAAAGACAATCAGCAAAACAAGCATTACATCCACAAAAGGCGTAACGTTAATCTCGCCCATCGGACGGTGACGGGTGCGAGAGCCGCGCCCTTGTGAGCGGTTGAGTGACGCGCCCATTTTATTTGCCACCTTCATCAAGCTGGCGTGCCAGCAAGGTTGAAAATTCAGAGGCAAAGGTCTCTAGCTGGGCGCCTCTGCGCTGGAGATCGCCTGAGAATTTATTATAAGCGGCAACAGCCGGAATAGCAGCAGCAAGGCCAAGTGCGGTTGCGAACAGAGCCTCAGCAATACCAGGTGCAACAACAGCAAGAGATGTGTTTTTGGAAGCGGCGATAGACTGGAACGCATTCATGATGCCCCACACTGTGCCAAACAAGCCAACAAACGGGGAGACTGAGCCGATGGAAGCAAGGAAGTTCATTCCTTTTTCCATTTTATCCATCTCGCGGGTGATGGTAAAATTCATGGAGCGATCAATACGGTCTACCAATGAAGCTTTTAGATCTGCGCGCCCTGCGACTGTTAAGCCTTTGGCAGAGGCTCTGCGCCATTCACGCATGGCGGCAGAAAAGACGCGGGCTTGCGCATTATTGGGGTTCGCGCCTGTCGCATCATAAAGATTATCAAGAGAGCCACCTGACCAGAATTCATTTTCAAAATGCGTGGCACGATGTGACTCACGGCGCAAAAAGACAATTTTCTCAAAGATGATGGCCCAACACCACACAGAGGCGCCAACCAATAATAGCATCACAAATTTCACAAGTGGATCAGCGGCCCAGAAAAGCCCCATTATGGTTAAATCATGCGCTGTTTGTGCCACATTCAAATCAATCTCAGTCATCTTTATCCCCTAATAAATGTCACGCATAGACGGTCTAGCTTTGGTGTTTATGCGTGATGACCTTAGTTGCAATTTCTTGGTTATCTTCTCTTAGTTTTTTGCCTAGCTTTGTGAGCCGGATGTCATTTTTTCCAGCAAATCAGGTGCAAATCTGATAGGCCGGCCTGTTTCATTTACCATGACAATTTCCACCTCAACATTGGCGAAAATGTGACCATCTTGATCTTTTTCCAGTTTTTCTGCACGCCGGATAGTCTGATCTGAGATAATCCGCGCTTTACCAAGATGCTTGATGCGTGTTTCGACAATCACCTCATCACCTAGTTTGGCAGGGCGTAAGTAATTCAGGTTTGCGCGCTTTACCACAAAGCCGACTTTATTATCAGCCAACTCGCGCGATTGCGATATGCCGATCAAGCGCAACCAGCCAGAGCGCCCTCTTTCGGCAAAGCTGAGGTAATTTGCATGATAGACAATGCCGCCCGCATCTGTGTCTTCGAATTGGATAAGCATTGGATAATAATGTGCGCCATCTTGCATCCAGCCATCAATGAAGCTGACAGGATCATTTGGGATGATGCCATCAAATAGGATTTTAGTGTCTGACATTTAAGAATCTTCCTCATCTTGATGGCTTAACAAATCAAGCTGGATGGCGGCTGTTGGCGGCGGGGTCAGGCCAAGATAATCCCAGCCTGTTTTGGATAAACAACGCCCGCGCGGGGTGCGCATTAAAAGACCTGTTTGCATAAGATATGGCTCGATCACTTCCTCGAGCATATCGCGCTGCTCTGCCAGAACGGCGGCAAGTGTTTCCACACCAACAGGCCCACCGCCATAATTATCAGCCAATGAGCGCAAATAGCGTCTATCCATCTGATCAAGGCCTGTGGCATCCACATCCAAACGGATAAGCGCTTTATCAGCCACATCAGCTGTGATGGTCTCCGCCCCTTCGACCAAGGCGATATCTCGCACACGGCGAAGCAAGCGTCCTGCAATACGAGGCGTGCCGCGCGCCCGGCGTGCAATTTCCAATGCCCCATCTTGTGCCATCACCATTTGTAATTTGCGAGCTTGTGCTTGCAAGATGACTGATAGCTCTTCTGGTGTGTAGAATTGCATGCGCATTTGGATACCAAAACGATCACGCAAAGGGGTGGTCAGAAGGCCAGCTCTGGTGGTGGCGCCGACAAGGGTAAAGGGGGGTAGGTCAATGCGCACAGAGCGTGCTGATGGCCCCTCGCCTATCATGAGATCAAGCTGGAAGTCTTCCATAGCTGGATATAGCACTTCTTCGACAGCTGGGTTCAGCCTGTGAATCTCGTCAATGAATAACACATCATTTGGCGCTAGATTTGTGAGCAAGGATGCCAAGTCACCTGCCCTTGCAATCACAGGCCCTGAGGTTGCACGAAAGCCTGTGCCAAGCTCTGATGAGATGATTTGTGCCATTGTGGTTTTACCAAGACCGGGCGGGCCATGAAGCAAAATATGATCCATAGCCTCTGTGCGCTGGCGCGCTGCCTTGATAAACATTTCAAGATTTTGACGCCCAACGCCCTGACCAATAAAGTCAACAAGCGTTTTGGGGCGAAGCGCATGATCCTGACCCTCGCTATGGTCAATCTGATGACCAGATGAAAGGCGGTTATCGTCTGTCATCATCAACGCTCCTTATTTCCAAGCTCTTTTAAGGCAGCGCCGATGAGGGCAGCACTATCAAGGCTATCATCACTGTCTGTTAGGGTGCGCAAAACTGACCAGACTTCGGCTCTGGCATAACCAAGATTGACCAAGGCTGATAAGGCATCATTGATAGCGGCTTGCATGGCAGGCGCTTTATCAGAGCCACCAGCACCAGCAGGCGTGCCAGTTGGGGCAATAGCAAGAGATTGCAACTTGCCCAATTTTTCAGCCAATTCATTGACGATACGTGTCGCGATTTTAGGGCCAATGCCGTCAGCTCGTGTAATCATGGCTTTATCACCTGCCATAATCGCTTCTTCGACCTCAGAAGGGGCGAGCGCTGTTAGGATAGCAACAGCCGCTTTGGCACCGACACCTTGCACAGTTTGAAGAAGTAAAAAGGTCTCTTTTTCATGAGAGGACGCAAAGCCGAATAAGGTCATCGAATCTTCGCGCACAACCATTTCAGTTAGTAATTTTACCGTACCACCAACATCGCCTATCGCTTCAAGCGTGCGGCCTGTGGCATTGACCAAATAGCCAACACCGCCAACATCAATCACAGCCTGATTGAGGGTTTTGAGAGCCAATGTTCCTTGAAGATGTGCAATCATGATGGCATGTGACCTTACTCTATCGTCTTTGTCTGTCTTCTTTGGCAAGTGCGGCGGCTATGGCGGCTGATAAGCCGCTTCCGCCAACAGAGCGCGCTGTTGATGCTATTTGTTTATCATAGGATTTAGCCTTTTGACCAAATATTTGACCATTTGCCGCCTCGTAGATACCGGCAATGGCAAGACCAAGCGCATCTGCCGCATCTGCCCCTTTGGGCGTCACTCCCGTTAGATGAGAGACCATCGCCTGCATTTGTTTTTTATCTGCGGTGCCTGTGCCGGTCACGGCCTTTTTCGCTAGTCTTGGCGCAATCTCGGATAAGGGCAGGCCTGCGGCTGAACAAGCTGCCATAGCAACACCGCGCGCCATGCCCAATTTCAAAGCTGATTTTGCATTTTTGGACACAAAGACAGATTCAATGCTAGCGGCTGTGGGACCATGTTCTTGGCATACAGCCATGATGCCATCAAAGATGAGTTGCAATCTTTCATGATCGCTTTGGCTTGTGCTTGTTCTGATTTGCCCATGACCAAGATGAATGAGCGCCGTGCCATGCTGTTCAATAATGCCCCATCCCGTACATGTGAGACCGGGATCAATACCAAGCATTCGCATAGGCGCCCTTTCAGTTAAGTGCGATGAGTGCTGTGAATGTGCTTAAGGTTAGGCCTCAAGCGCAGCTAGCACATCATCAGAGATATCGAAGTTTGATGAGATTGCTTGAACATCATCATTATCATCAAGCACTTCCATCAATTTCAGCAAGCCTTTGGCGTGATCTGCTGTGACCCCTCAACCAGATTTTGCGGCTTCCATGTGATAGCCGCTTCAGATGGGGGGCCAAAGGCCTCTTCAAGCGCGTCGCGCACTGTGTTGAAATCCTCAACAGCGCAGATGATGGCATGGCCATCATCATCAGATTCAACATTATCTGCGCCAGCTTCTAGGGCTGCTTCGAACATGGCATCTGCGTCTGTGACGTCAGCTTCGAACAAAATCTCGCCCACCTTGTCGAACATAAAGCTGACAGAGCCTGTTTCACCCAATGAGCCGTTATATTTACTGAATGCCGCGCGCACTTCTGAGGCTGTGCGGTTGCGGTTATCTGTCATTGTCTCAACAATGAGGGCTGTGCCACCTGGCCCATAGCCTTCATAGCGAATTTCTTCGTAATTCACATCATCGCCGCCTTCGACTTTTTTGATAACACGCTCAATATTATCTTTTGGCATGTTGGCCGCACGGCAGGCTGCAAGCGCGGTACGAAGACGCGGATTGGCATCAGGGTCACTACCCCCTCTGACAGCAACGGCAAGTTCCTTGCCAAGACGCGAGAATACCTTGGCACGCTTTTTATCCTGTGCGCCTTTGCGGTGTTGAATATTTTTGAATTTACTATGGCCTGCCATAATCAGATTCCATTGATGTGATACGAGTTAAAAATACTGTTGCATTTATAGCAAATAGCACAAATGAGGGGCAAGTGATTTAAGTCTGTGAGAGAACACCGCCGCGCCTGAAGGGGGCTACATTTGTTGCAAGACCAGTCTTGTCATCTGTTTCAATCACAAGGCCTGAGAGGGTTGGCGCGCCTGTGGCAACAGATAGGCGGCCAGATTTGCGCCCTGTAAAGCGGCTGATGGCGATATCAGGGTCCATGCCAATCACAGAGACATAATCACCGCACATGCCAGCATCTGTTTGAAAGGCTGTGCCGCCTGTTAATATGCGCGTATCAGATGTGGGTATATGAGTATGAG
>WTHW01000108.1 GCA_011526395.1 Alphaproteobacteria bacterium | reverse complement strand
ACAAAGCCACTGAAGTCACATTACAACCAATAAGGCGGTTCGGCTTTGATGCTGCTATTATTTTTTCAGATATTCTAATTGTGCCCTGGGCTTTGGATAGACATGTCCATTTTATCACAGGTGACGGACCAAAATGTACGCCGTTACAAGTAGAGGATATTATTTCACCATCTTTAATTGATGGATTTAACGATAAAATTACACCTGTCTCTGAAGCTATTCGTCAAACACGCTCAAAACTACCAGATGAAACAGCGTTGATTGGATTTGCAGGCGCACCTTGGACGCTCATGACTTATATGGTTGAAGGCGGATCTTCGAAAGATTATGCATTAAGCCGCAATTGGTTATGGGGCTATCAAAAAGAAACAGATCAATTGCTCGAAATTTTGGTGGAAACCATTTCACTTAGCTTGATTAGTCAAGCAAAGTCAGGTGCAAATGCCTTGATGATTTTTGATAGTTGGGCATCAGCTGTGCCTTCTCATTTACGTTCTTGGATTGTTGAAAAACCAATTCAGAAAATCATTGAAAATGTCAGGAAAGCAGGAGTAACCGCGCCTTTTATTTGTTTTCCAAGAGGGATTGGCGCTGATTTGCCTCATTTTGCAGATGCCGTTGATTGTCAAGCACTTGCGCTAGACCAGGGCGTCTCTGCGACTTTTGCAGCTAAAGCCATTCGACAAGATCTTGTCTTGCAAGGTAATTTAGATCCTCAAGCCTTGATCTATGGCGGTGATGCGATGCTGCGTGCGGTTGATGATATTCAAAATGCGATGTCTAATAGAGCACATATTTTTAATCTTGGTCACGGCATTACGCCGCCAACACCTGTTGAACATGTCCAACAGTTAATTGATTATATTCGGAGTTAATTGTGGATTATCAATGGGTTAAAGCATTACATTTAATTTCTGTGATGTCATGGATGGCAGGTTTATTATATCTGCCACGTCTATTTGTTTATCATTCGCAAGTTGAAAATAATGGGGCACAAGCGCTGACATTCGCTCTCATGGAAAGACGTTTATTAAAAGCCATTATGAATCCAGCCATGATTTTATCTTATGGCTTTGGTATCTGGATGATCGTGATGAATCCTATATTATTAGAGATGCCATGGATGTGGGTGAAATTAGGTGCGATTGCCATCATGACTTATGCGCATATGTTGTTTGGTAAAATGCGTAAAGAACTTGAATCAGGTCATGCGCGGCCGACAAAACAATATCGATATTGGAATGAAGTGCCAACGGTAATGATGATTGTCATTATCATTATGGCAGTTGTCGAGCCTTTTTAGGTCATTGACAAAGATATAAAGCCCGCGTTACTGTTAAAATACTTCCTTTCGTGTTTCATACACACAACTTTGAGACCATGTTTCTAAATTGGTCGATGAATACTCATTCTCCCAAATTAGACTGTCTTTTACCCTTCCTATTACAGGTGTCTTATTATGCATTTACAAGAGTTAAAAGATAAATCACCCGCCGAATTACTTGCTTTTGCTGAAGAGCTTGAAGTGGAAAATGCGTCGACATTGCGTACGCAAGATATGATGTTTGCCATTTTGAAAAACTTGGCTGAGAATGAAGTGACTATCAGAGGCGCAGGTGTGCTTGAAGTGTTATCTGATGGGTTTGGGTTTTTGCGCGCGCCTGAATCAAACTATCTCCCTGGTCCAGATGATATTTATATCTCGCCATCTCAAGTGAAGAGATTTGGTTTGCGGACTGGAGATACAGTTGAAGGTGAAATCAGAGCGCCCAAAGATGGTGAGCGGTATTTTGCGTTATTAAAAGTAGACTCTATCAATTTTGAAGATCCTGAAGCGGTACGTCATCGCATTAATTTTGACAATTTGACGCCTCTTTATCCAAATGAAAAACTCACATTTGAGCTGCCTCATAACCCAGATAAAAAAGATAATACACCACGTGTCATAGATTTGGTTTCACCAATGGGTAAAGGCCAGCGTGGTTTGATTGTGGCGCCCCCGCGCACAGGTAAAACCATGATGTTGCAATC
>WTHW01000213.1:3181-6753 GCA_011526395.1 Alphaproteobacteria bacterium | reverse complement strand
GATAATAACATTGCTTAAATTTGCACCTTCATCGCGCGCTGCATCATCTATCTCAACAGATGTCAATTTTGGCAATACAGCCTCGCGCTCGCCGGGTAAGATCAATTCAGGCTCACTACAGGCGCTAAGTGCTAGTAATGATATACCCAATAATGCAAATTTTGGTGCAAATGGCATGGCGTTTTATTCCTTGCTTTCCAATACCAACGCCAAAGTCGCAGCGCGTTGGCGCAAACCATTTGGAATATCTTGCAATTCTGAAATTTTAGTCAAATTCTCTTTGGCAGCGTCAATATCACCATCGCGCAGAGCTAAATCAGCCATTAGCTCAAGGGCTAACCCTTGTGTTGGTCCAGGCTTGTCGGCAATAGGTCCTACCAGCGCAGCTAGCTCGTCGGTTGCGATATCTTCAGGTGCGTTTATCACAGCTTGCATCGCTGCGAAATGACGATAAACCTCTGATAGATTGGCCTCACCAGCTAGTGCTGCATAAATATCATAGGCTTCAGACTGATTTGACTGGCTGACAAGCTCGGCAGCTGTGACGAACTTTGCAAGCATCTGATAGCCACCAGATAAATCGCTGCTCGCATCTGCCAAGGCATTGCCAATTTCACTCTCGCCAAGCGCATTGAAATAAGCAGTCGCTGCTTTTGCTCTGACAGAGCCTTGGTAAATACCATAACCTTGAATTGCGACAACTATGCCAACAACTGCGGCAGCAAAGCCCAGCACCACTTTGCCATATTTGGCGAACAGAGCCTTCATACGCTCTTGCTTAATCTCTTCATTAATTTCGTCAATAATATCAGCCATGTCTCATTCGCTATCTTACTTACCAAAAGGCTTATCATGCCATATATCGGCGTTGATCATTTCAAACAAATTTCGTTTAGGGATTGATTTATACCCTTAGACGCCACACCATAAATGATATAACAAAATACAGCCAGCATTAAACACCACTTTTAGGTAAAATTTGTAGCGCTTTTTGTGCAAAAACATAAAAAGGAGATATTTGTAATCATGAGCCAGATTCTGACACAAAGGCGCAAAGACCGTCCCTTTTATTTTTCCAAGTCAGAATTTACAGCTATTATCGCCGCCTATTCTATGCGTGTTGCGGCGGCAGAGTGGCGTGATTATGCGTTAGACCACACACCGAAGGTTGCCTTTTTCTCCATTTTTAAAAGCAGCCAAGAGACGCCCATTTTTGTGATTGAAAAGCACCGCCCGCAAGGTAAAGAAGATGCCTTATTTATCCTTCGCGACCGCAAAAGAGTGCTAGCGCGTTCTTCAAAATTAGACCGTATTCTAGAACATTTTGATCGCCTGCCTAAGTTAGTTAAAGGCTAGCCCCCCTATCAGTTTTATATATTTCATCTGATTTACGTTCCCTGTGATATTGAATATTAGCTTAAATTATATTAGAACAAATAGTGAACAAATATAATGATAAGTAATAAAAAGATACGGATATGGGCGCTTTTAAGACCGAATCAATTGCAAAAACAGAGCCAGTCTATCCAACTGTTATTGGCGATTTGCAAAAAGACGGTTTGAACGTTTTCTGTTGGTGCAATAGATGTGGCCATAATGCAGAAGTGGCATTATCAGTCTTTATTGAACGCTTTGGTTTGGATTACCCTGTGCCTGAACTTGGGCAAGTTATGAGATGCAAGAAATGCAAAGCCAATGACATCGCAACGCGCCCTGCTTGGCCATCATATGGCGGCCAAATGGCGCGGCATAATAGTTAGCCTTGCACCATACTCACAAACACAGTAAATCAAATAGACTGTATAGATAAAGGATATCAATCATGGATAAAGCAGAAGTCAAAAAAGTAGAAAGCTACCTGCGTTCGCGTTTTGGCAATCAGGATATTGCGCTTATTCACCGCCCACAGGCCAGTGATTCCGTTGAATTTGAAATTGATGGCGAGACTTTAGGCATTGTGTATCGTGATGATGAAGATGGTGATATTTGTTACCATGTTCAGCTAACAGTGCTTGCTGAAGATCTTTAGATAATAATAGCTGATATGGCATCACAACCGCGCACGATGTCTTGGCTTATCTCGTGCCTGCCTATTTTCTTTGTGATATTATGGTCATCTGCCTTCATATCTGCGAAAGCGATATTGGCAGATAGCTCAGCCTTTGCATCATTGAGTCTGCGCTTTGCGATTGTATGCTTTGGGTTTGTAGCTGCATATCTATTCATCAAAACCAAAAAGTGGCTAACATGGCGGGAAATGCAACATGCTGCCACAACAGGCATTTTGATGCATGGCATTTATCTTGGCGGTGTTTTTTGGGCTTTAAGCCATGGCATGTCAGCAACCGTAGCCGCGCTAATCGCCTCTCTTCAACCAGTTTTAGTTGCTTTGCTTGCAGGACCTTTACTAGCTGAAAAAATCACAGTTAAACAATGGCTTGGCATTATATGCGGCTTTTGTGGTGCTGTATTTGTTATTGGATGGGATATTGGCGGCGCCATCCCTATATCAGCTTTGATGGTATGTATTGGAGCGTTAATTGCCTCTGTGGCAGGCACTTTTTATCAAAAAAGATATGGGCAAGATTTACCTCTCATCCCTGCAAATATCACACAAGCATTTGCCGCCACATGCCTTCACTTGGTGTTCTTATATTTCCTTGAGGTGCCTTTTATTCATGTCACAACAAGTTACATCCTTGGCATGGCATGGCAGATATTAGCTGTGTCCTTTGGTGCCTATGTGATGCTTTTGATTTTATTACAGCGAGGCACTGCCAATCAAACATCTAGCCTGTTATTCCTGATTGCACCTGTCGCCGCCGTTCAAGCATGGCTTGTACTTGGCGAGCAAATGACAGCGATAGATGTTTTGGGATTGTGCCTTGCCTCAATTGGTGTGTATCTAGCAACCCGAAAAAATCAAACTAGCGCTTAGTAACCGCATCTTCGACATTGATGGTTTGAATGATGTCATCAATCAAACCATTGGCCAATTTATCACCTAGCTGGCCTTGTTCAATAAAGATACCAAATTTATCTGATCCATATAAATTGGCAGGCACCCACCCAAAGGCATAGGGTACTTTTTTGGGAAAGAATTGCTGTGTCATTGTCAGCAACTCATCAGCGTCTGGATAGTCATAAGTAACGCCAAGAGCTGCGCCATGCTTCTTTGGCTTGCCGCCGCCAACAGACATTTCAACTTGCATAGTGACAATCACATTGCGCGCCCCTGTTTTCTTCATGTAAGACGACAATGTGCCATCATGCTCATCCAAAATTTCAGCAATGGTTATGATATGGCAATCAGGGGCATCATCATTAAAATTCGTCATTATCTCGCCTTTAACAAACCAAAATTTCGTGACTTTATCACATAGCAGGAAAAGACCACATCATCACTTGTACATATTATCTATTTAGCATTAGCCTGAAAGCAGATGTAACAATTACGAAAGGAGGTGGTCCAATGTCTAAGATTGATTACCGCAAAACAACAGCTGGTTCAATTATGATGTCACAGGAGCAGCCTTCAGTGGCAGGCGTAATGACACGCTAGCAAGCACAGC
>WTHW01000213.1:0-3081 GCA_011526395.1 Alphaproteobacteria bacterium | reverse complement strand
GGCTCTTCAAAATCTAGGAAGATATTTTCTGCCTTTGCGTCTTGATACCAATCTTGCACAGCTGGATGAGATAATACGCGCTCCTGATAGGCCTTTAGCGCATCAGATATTGGCAAGCAATAAGTCTCAATACGGCTCATCACAGGCGCATAAAAGGCATCCACAGCAGAAAAACTGCCAAATAAGAATTCATTTTCACAATGAGGCGTCAGCAATGTTTCAAGGCGCGCTATATCATTTCGTAGATTCTCATGTGTCTGATACAGCGTCCTTCCTATATCTTCTAAATCAACACCAATATTCATTGGACAATGCCCACGAAGCCCCGCAAAGCCAGAATGCATAGCCGCAACTAGTGGGCGTGCAATCGCCCTGTCACGCTTATCTGCAGGCCAAATCCCAGCTGTTGGATAGGTCTCTGCCAAATATTCTGTGATGGCTTGCGTATCAGCGATAATAAGCCCGTCTTGTTCCAAAACAGGCACTGTGGCAAGGGGGTGGAGTGCGGCCATCGTCTTTTTGAATTCAGCATCAGGGCCAAAACCATCAAAGGGCACAAACACCTCTTCAAAAGCAATATGAAGAGCGCGCATCAACACCCAAGGCCGCATTGACCATGAGGAATAGGTTTTATTTCCAATGTAGAGTTTCATCAACCACCTCTCAAAGTGCATCTGTTTGATGATTACCATAATTAACCAAAATCAAGACACAAAAAAACAGGGCCGTTAGACCCTGTTCTTTATTTTTAAGTTTTGGTTATGTGGGCTTATGTTGCCACGAAATACAGAACTGAAATCACAGCAATGGCGATTGAGCCTGCGTTAAGTGCTTCCATCTTGCCGCTTAGGGCTTTGATAAGCACATAAGCGATGAAGCCAAGAGCGATACCATAAGCAATTGAGTATGTTAGTGGCATGATGATCGCTGCCAATACAGCTGGACCAAACTCAGTCACGTCTTCCCAGTCAATGTCTTTCAAGTTCTTCAAGAAGAATGTTGCAATGAACACCAACGCTGGCGCTGTTGCAAAACCAGGAACTGATTGAGCCAAAGGTGCGAAAATCAAACATGCTGCAAACAAGATAGCGACAGTCACGGCTGTAAGGCCAGTGCGACCGCCTTCTTTAATGCCTGCACCACTTTCGATGTATGATGTGGTGTTTGAAGTACCTGCCATCGCGCCGATAACTGTTGCAGATGAGTCTGCTAGCAATGCACGGTCAATATCTTCCACTTCACCATTGTCATTTACACGACCTGTTAGGTTGGCAACAGATGTCAATGTGCCTGCTGTATCCATGAAATCAACAAACAAGAAAGCAAAGTCTGTGCCAATGAAGCCAGCTGTTGCCAACATTGAGAAATCAAGCTGGAAAGCATGTTCTGGTGATGGGACAGCGCCGACAACACCATTGAATGATGCTGTGCCAGTAACCCATGCCAATACAGATACGACCAAAATACCGATAATCACTGCACCTGGAACACCGCGGCGGTCAAGAACAGCCATGATGATAAAGCCAAGACCTGCAAGCAATACCGGAGCAGATGCAATGTCACCCAAACCAACAAGAGTGGCAGGGTTATCAACAACAACACCAGCATTTTGGAAGCCAATGATAGCTAGGAACAAACCAATACCAGCACCGATACCAAGCTTCATGCTTTTTGGAATAGAATTAATGATATATTTACGAGCAGGTGTTAGCGACAATACCAAGAACACCACACCAGCTGTAAAGACAGCTGCCAATGCTTGTGCATAGCTGTAGCCCATGCCGAAGATAACACCGAATGTGAAGAACGCATTCAAGCCCATACCAGGCGCTAGTGCGATTGGCCAGTTAGCCCACAAGCCCATGATTAATGTACCAACAACGGCCGCAATAATTGTCGCTGTAAATACAGCGCCAAATTCCATGCCTGAACCTTCTGTGCTCAAAATTGCTGGGTTTACGACTGTAATGTACGCCATTGTCAAGAAAGTGGCGAGACCTGCCATCACTTCTTTGCGTACTGTTGTGCCAGCCTTTTTTAGGCCAAACAGATTTTCCAACATGATTACCCCCTTTTGTTGATAAACCTATATATTGTTGTCAGCTATCCACAAAAGATAACCAACCACCATATCTTGTGGCTGACACTATGCTTTTATTAAGGGTTAGGCAAGAAAATTATGGTGTTTCAGGGACGTGAAAGGTTAAGGGACAATGCCTAAGAGCAACCATGCCGTCCTGAAACAATATCTGAGGCGCGCCTACTGAGCAGCTTCCATATGTTTACGCCACGCATTAGATGCCAAGACATATAAAGAACCGACACCAATACCCATCACGATTGAAATTATCAAAATCACTGGGAGCTGAATAGATTTTCTAGAAGGTAGAGTTGGGCGACTAATCTTTAATACATTGGCGCCACGCTCGGCTGCAACGATGTATCTGTCAATTGACAAAACATTCCTAATGATAGACTCGTTCGATGCCTTTAAATCATTAAATCGCGCTTCATAAATTTCCAACTCCGAGCGCGCTCTTGACACATAATCTGCCTTTAGCAACTGGTTTACATGTTGTGAGTATTCAAAAAAATCATTCAAAACCGCTAGATTATTGGATTTTATCACCAACACACTCGAATTAGACGAACTGATGCTTAAGGCAGCTAATCTGTTTGCTACCTTTTTAGCCACCGTAACACCATCAACAATTTGCTCAGCGCTAAATTGGTCAAACTCTATTGACGCATCGCTATGGTTTTGCTTCCAGTCATCAAAAAACTTTCTTTCATAAAACAGCTTTTCAAAATCGATTAATGTTTTATCTGCAGTATAAAATGGTGGGATGGTGTCGATTTTGAAGTTCACGTGAGATTCAAATTTTTTTTCTGACACCACGGCATAGATGACGGCCATCAACATGGCGACCACGCAAAATAGTACTATGACGAGTTTTGCTCGCCATAATTGCTCAATAACGTCAAACAAATCTATTTCATCTGTTTGAGACGGACGAATTGTCATGTGTTTTCCCTTCAAAATATTATCTTAGAGCATAGTTCAGCACACAAATACTAATT
>WTHW01000177.1 GCA_011526395.1 Alphaproteobacteria bacterium | reverse complement strand
CACCAGACTACGAATCTGGGGGTCGGGAGTTCGAATCTTCCCGAGCGCGCCACTCATTCAAGATACGTTAAGATGCTCAGAGGAACTTATAGGTTCTTCAAGTACCTTTCGTTACGTCTCCCCCTTTTTAGAAGACTTTTTTATAAGGGGTATAAAGAATTTCACATTCGTGAAACAAAACTGTCACAAAACTGTAACACATAGCATTTATACAATCATCATAGACAAGGTCTTAATGAGGAATCGTATAATGTTACAAAAGTCTTTTTATCTAAGTGTTGTTACAGGCGCATCGCTAGCTTTGTTATCTACAGGCGCACAGGCGCGTGATTATATCTCTGTTGCAGGATCTTCTACTGTGTTGCCATTTGCAACAATCGTAGCAGAACAGATGGGCAATAACCCGTCTTATAAAACACCTGTTGTTGAATCAGGTGGCTCTTCTTTTGGTAAGAAAAGCGTATGTGACGGGATTGGTGCTGAATTTATCGATATCGGTAACGCGTCTTCACGCATGAAAATTGGTGAGTTGGACTATTGTAATGCCAATGGCGTTACGCTAACGGAAATCAAAGTTGGTTATGATGGTATTGTTTTGGCAAGTTCAAAATCAGGTATCACAATGGAAATTTCAAAGGCTGATTTGGGCAAGGCACTGACAGCACGTGTTCCAAATGCTGATAATACAGCAATGATTGCGAATCCTTACATGAAGTGGAGTGATGTAAACCCAGCGCTGCCTGAAGTTGAAATCAGAGTTTATGGTCCGCCAACAACATCAGGTACAAGAGCCTCATTCGCTGAAATGGTAAATGAAAAAGGCTATTGTAAGAAAGATGCTGATGCCAAAGCAACATTGAAAGCCATTGGTGAAAAGGCCAAAAACTGCAGAGCTATGCGTACAGATGGCGCCTATGTCGAAGCAGGCGAGCAAGATAATTTGATTGTGCAAAAACTGCAGCAAGATGCAAACGCCCTTGGTATCTTTGGTTTCTCTTACCTTGATCAGAACTCAGATTCTTTGCAGGGTGCAAAAATCGATGGGGTAGAGCCAACGTTCGATGCGATTGCTGATGGTGACTATTCAGTGTCACGTGCACTTTACTATTATGTGAAGCATGAGCATATGGATGTAATCCCTGGCATGAAAGCCTTCCTCAATGAATGGACAAAACATTGGGATGAAGATGGTATTTTGGCTGAAAATGGAATGATCCCATTAGGTGAGGATGAAGCCAAAGCCAATAAAGCAGCAATGAGAGACTTACCAAAACTAACTGCTGACATGCTAAAATAAGTTCTCTATAACATTTACTATTAGGCAGAGACGTCTTTGAATTTTTCAAGGCGTCTCGTTGCCGTAATAAACAAGGCGAGTGGTTTAAAGTAGGATAAGCGTATGCCTGTGTTCTTTAATGTTGCTATTATCGTGGCTATCGCAGGATATGCGTATTTGCAAGGTCTGTCATGGGCTTTGAAAACGCGCAGAAACGAAGTCGAATCACTCCATTCTTTGCCCCACTATTATGGTATTTATCCTGCCCTCACGACGCTGATTCCCGCTTTATTCTGTCTTTTGGGCTTCATGATTGGCGATGAAATATACATCCGCAATCAAATAGCTGCATCAATCCCATCAGTCATTAGTGCTGCACCTGAATTTTCGCTTACCATCCAACTAGCACAAATTAAAAATGTAGCTGATGGCATTATTTTTGGTGAACCAGAACAATGGATGATGGTCGCAGGTCAGAAATGGTCTGCACTGCAGTCGAATATCAATGTCGTTGCTAGCATTATGGCAATTGGTCTCGCGGCTTCAGGGGCTATTTTTGGACAAACACGGATCCAAGCGCAATTTCGTGCGCGCAATCAAGTAGAACGTATCGTTATTATTTTTCTAGCATCTAGCTCGCTGATCGCCATTATCACAACGATTGGCATTGTTGTGTCTGTTGTATTTGAGTCATTGCGCTTCTTCCAGCTGGTGCCTGTAACAGAATTTTTATTTAACACGACATGGAACCCACAATTTGAAGGGG
>WTHW01000196.1 GCA_011526395.1 Alphaproteobacteria bacterium | reverse complement strand
GCGCTGCATCAGGTTTTGTAAGCCGTTTTACACATAACCTTCAAGTCGCAAATACACGCCGCGCTCTGCAAAATCTAGATGATAAAACATTATCTGATATTGGTATTTGCCGCGCGCAAATCAACGACTATGTGCAAGATATCTATAGGGAAGTTGCATAACGCTTCGTTATAGAAGAGCTGGTGATGTGAAATTGCACCCTCCTCCCTTGCAAGAAACATTACGAGCTAATTTAAGGCCCTGGCATCCGTCAGGGCTTTTTATTTTAACCATCATCGTCACGTGTAGAGCGAAACATCGCTGTACGCGCAAGTCGCTTGATGAGATGATTGCGCCGCGCGCCAGCAAGCTTTTTAACGGGCGCTTCTCTTAAGACATGACAATCAAACCCATCTGTGATGATAACACCACACCGCGTATCATCGGGCAGGATTTCAACGGGAAATTCGTCCCCCACTGCAAAATAGAGCTCATCAGCCCAGTCTGCATATTCATGCCATTTATGATCTGACTTAAAGTCTGCAACAGATGACTTGATTTCAACCATAATGATTTCACCATTTTTACCAAGGCAGGTGATATCTGGCCGCCTATTCGTTTTGAGTGTGAATTCGGCAAGACAGGCATAGCCACGTTCTGTAAAATATCGAATTGCTGCAACACAAATGCGTGACGCGTCCATCATTTCCCCCAATGTTACAAAACAGATGATGCGATAATTATGGAAGCGTGATCAATACTTCGTTTCGCCGCATCATTGCAGGAGTCCAAGGGCCATTATAAACAGCGTAATGCGCAACCCCATCAGACGGGATATTCGCCTTATCTAGCAAATAGCGTAATTTCGCCTCATGCGTTATGAAATTTTCAGAACCAACTTCACCTTGCGCGTGACCTGAGAATTTTATGACCGCAAAGCGCATTTGCTTTTGTTCATCGAGTGATACATAGGGGCTTTGTGGTGATGGAAGCGTTTGACGGCTATAACGCTCTGGCATGAAAAACCGCACTTCCCATAAGCGTTCACCAGTTTCAGGAATGGTAACCTGATGGGTTGTCACTGGCGTTGTCATGCCTATCTTCTCGTTTGATGCATTTTCGCCGAATATGTAATTAGCAAGCGGGCGAAAGGCCATTGAAGATGCGTCTCGCCAGCTATTGCCTCGCACCTTCACAGAGGCAATCAGCACAGAGTCATACACTCTAATTTCGGCACCAGACGCAGCTAATAATGGCGGTGTTGTCTCTATACGATACCGAGGCTCGTTAGATGCCATAGCAGCACCTCCCATTGCCATAACCAAAATCATAAAATGTAAAATTACATGTCTAATAATCATATTATCATTACGAAGTGTGTTTTGATTTGGTTTGCATTTGACCTAGAACCGCTTGCGCAATTGAACAATGGCTGTCATCCTTTTAGGTAGAGTAAAAAGATAGGGTGAGATTGACGATGGTAACAGAACTCTACAGCCGTTATGGTAGTCGTTTGACGACAGGTGCATCTGAGATGTTATATGATGCTCTTCTCAATGATGAGATATTAGCCCCATTTTTTGAAAATATCGATATGGATGCCTTGCGAGAGCATATGGCTGACTTACTTAGCTCTCTTACAGGCGGGCCGGAAATTTATTCTGGACGTTCCATGAAAGAAGCACATGCGCCATTTAAAATTACAGCTTATCATTTTCAACGTGTTGCAGCCCATCTAGAGGCAAGCTTGCTAGAAGCTGGTATATCACGAGAGGATACAGACCTCGTGCTAGCAGAAGTGGGCAAAACAAGAGGCGCGGTTGTCAATACAGACGGCTAGCTTAGGCATAAATACGATAGACCATAACCAAGCCAGACAATAATGTGATTGCTATAAGCAGGCGCCGGAATTGATCTGTGGAAAGCCGCTTAAATAATCTTAACCCAATATGAGCTGATAATGTCGCAACAGGTATGGCGATAGCTGATAATAAAATAGTGTCTTTTTGATAAGCGCCTCTGAACACCAAAACGATGGCAGCTAAGAGCAATAAAGTGAAATTGTAAC
>WTHW01000256.1:5506-6794 GCA_011526395.1 Alphaproteobacteria bacterium | reverse complement strand
AGGTGTTGGCAGGCAAAATCGCGCTGGCCTTACAAAGGCAAATAATTCCATCACATCAAAATAATGTGGGATATCAAATCCCAAGCGGCTTTGTGTCCATTTGGCATGACATACCATCATCGCCTGCTTGCTTGCCATCGCCGCCGCAGGTTGTTTGCCTATCATCTCAATCGTCCCATCAGCAGAGATAATCACAGCTTTATCAATCAGCGGATATAATACAGCCAGAGAATAGAGGTCAGTGTGAGTCATAATGAAAAGACATCATCCAGATGAGATTTGAAAATACCGAAAGGCTTATTTAGTTATAGACCTAGCCTTTCATGCAAAGCTAGAACGCATCTTTGATTTGTCATCTTTTTTGGCTCATCACTTATAGCTATCAGGCGAAAAAACTTGATTTAACAAGCCTCTTTGGCATAGGTTTTGCCAAGACTGGCCCAAAATCATATATGGTTTTATCTATGCAAGAGACATCATCACTTCACGCTCAATTTTCTGCCCTTGCCACTGATGCGAAAGCATGGCCGTTTGCTGAAGCGCGCGCGGTGATAAAACGTCTTGAAAAATCAGGTGATGATGGCACACGCCCTGTGGTGTTTGAAACAGGATATGGCCCATCTGGCTTGCCACATATTGGCACCTTTGGCGAGGTAGTACGCACATCAATGGTGCGTCTGGCATTTGAGGTGTTAACAGGTCGTCAAACACGCCTTATCTGTTTCTCAGATGATATGGATGGGTTTCGCAAAGTGCCTGATAATGTGCCAAACCGCGAAATGCTTGCTGATTATATCGACCAGCCCTTAACCAAAGTGCCTGATCCTTTTGGCGAGCATCCCTCATTTGGTCAGCATAATAATGCCCGCCTATGCGCCTTCCTCGATGGGTTTGGCTTTGATTACGAATTTATGAGTGCCACAGAAGAATATAAATCTGGCCGGATGGATTCTGCATTGCTGGATATTTTGAAAAACTACGAAGCTGTGCGCAATATCATCTTGCCAACTTTGGGCGAAGAGCGTCGTAAAACCTATTCTCCCTTCTTGCCAATTTGCCCAACCACAGGCCGTGTCCTTCAGGCAAAAGTGGTTAAAACAGACCCAGATGCTGGTACAATCACTTATGAAGACCCTGATACAGCTGCATTGGTTGAAGTGCCTGTCACAGGCGGGTCTTGTAAATTGCAGTGGAAATGTGATTGGGCGATGCGCTGGTATGCGCTTGGCGTTGATTACGAAATGTCAGGAAAAGATTTGATTGATTCTGTGAATCTATCATCCAAGAT
>WTHW01000256.1:0-5496 GCA_011526395.1 Alphaproteobacteria bacterium | reverse complement strand
TCAAAATGGCGAGAAAATCTCAAAATCAAAAGGGAATGGCTTATCTATCGAAGAATGGCTTCGTTATGGCAGCCCGCAGTCACTTGCCTTATTCATGTATGGTCAACCAAAGCGCGCAAAACGCCTCTATTTTGACTCTATTCCAAAGGCAGTGGATGAATATTTTGCCCATCAGCGCAAATTACCTGACGCTGAGCCAAAAGAGATACTAGAAAATCCAGCATGGCATATTCAAAAAGGCAATACTGATAGCCAAGATATGCCTGTTAGCTTTTCATTATTGCTAAATTTGGCGGCAGTTTGTCAGGCAGAAACATCAGATGTCATCTGGGGTTATGTGTCTGATTATGTGCCAGGCGTGACAGCTGCATCACATCCTATCTTGGATGATATGGTGCAATATGCAGTGAATTATTATCAAGATTTGGTGCGCCCTACATTGCGTTATCGCGCTGCAAGTGATGATGAAAAACAAATCATCGCTGGCCTTCGTGATGTCATCGCCTCACAGCCGCTAGAGGCAAGCGGTGAAGAGTTGCAATCATGTGTCTATGCCGCTGGCAAGCAAGCTGGTTATGAGAATTTACGAGACTGGTTTGCCTGTTTGTACGAGACAATGCTGGGTCAGACACAAGGGCCTAGAATGGGCGGGTTCTTCCGCCTCTATGGGCGTGATAAGACATTGGCGCTTTTTGATGATGTGTTAAATGACAGGCTAGCATCTCAATAATAGCGAAATATAAGGGGCGAAGATAATGTGGCATTTTGCGAGTAAAATAACGCAGAAACTGCCTGCTGAAACAGCTCATAATGTGGCTGTGAAGGCATTATCTCTTGGTCTTGGTCCCAAAATGCATGTGCCATCTCTGCCGGTTAGGCTTGGTAATCTGTCTCTTCGCAACCCGCTTGGCCTTGCCGCAGGGTTTGATAAAAATGCCGAAGCCTATCATGGCGCACATCATTTGGGTTTTGGGTTTGTTGAGGTTGGCACCATCACACCATTGCCTCAACCGGGCAATCCGCGCCCGCGTGTGTTCCGGCTAACAGAAGATGAAGCTGTCATCAATCGGTATGGCTTTAATGGTCAGGGCATGATTGCCGCCGCAAAGCGTCTTGCCAAAAGAGATAAAAAAAATGGCCCGATTATTGGTGTCAATATTGGCGCGAATAAACTGACCAAAGATAAGCCACAAGATTATTACAAGACAGCTCATTATTTGGCGCATTTAGCTGACTATGTAACCGTGAATATCTCATCACCAAACACGCCCGGCTTGCGCGACTTGCAAGATGGTGAGGCGCTAAAGATCACATTACAAGCCACCTTTGACGGGCTGAAAGAGGCAGGCACAGACAGGCCAGTCTTTGTAAAACTCGCACCTGATCTTTCTAAAACAGCCCTGCTACAATCTCTTGAAGCCGCAACCGCTTTTGATATTAGCGGCGTTATCCTAACCAACACCACGATCACAAGACCTGATGATCTTACCTCACCTCACCGTGATGAGGCAGGTGGTCTTTCAGGGCGCCCTGTCGCAGAGCTTTCACAACAAGCGCTCGCAAGTGCGGTCGCTTATCGCGGCGATAGTTATAAATCACTTTCCTTGATTTCAGTGGGCGGTATCTCATCTGCAAGAGATGTTTATTTGCGCCTTATTTTGGGCGCTGATGCCACACAGCTCTATAGCGCGCTTTCCCTGCAGGGCCCTGACTTGCCAGCACATATATTAACAGAGCTTGATAAGATGCTTGCCCTTGAAGGGGGCAGTGTGCATGGCGGCAATCTATCTGGTATCATGGCAAGTGAGCCAGATTTAGCAAAAGCGATAAAGCGCGCTGATAGCCTTTATCAAGCCATGCTATCAAGCACTGACAAAGCACGCTGATAGCTATCAATTGCTGTTTTTGTGGCATTTTGTGGCTCAGGCCTCTCAGCTTCAGCCAAATTCAAAATTTTGGAAAATGATGACCGAAATTTCGGCTTTTCTTGAAGCTGCATCAGGTGATTGAGCATATAATAATTTAAGAATAATCGCACAGCAGGTGCCATAGCGATATCTATCTTCCTGCGATAAATATCGTTCAGCATATCTTCTTCTGACAGCCCTGTTGCTTTTGCCACTTTGGCTAAATTTTGCCAATATAACCTTCTAGTTGCAACGAGGTGCGCCGTCCTTCGAGTGATATATTGCGTTTTTCAGTTTGTAACAACTCTCTCATAATGCTCTTATTGATAAGGGCAAAAGGTTAATAAATTGCTACTTATGCATTTTGGTTCATGAAATCGGATATATTGGCAGGAACCTTTGAAAAGATGGTATGAATGAGTGATTCAACTTGACCCTCTGGCTGTTATCGTCTAAAAACCACCACACAATTTACTTACCAAGCGGGTTTCGTGAAGAATATCACACATCCCACCCGGTTATAAAAAGGAGCATGGCCATGGCCAAGCGTTGTCAAATTACTGGTAAAGGCGTCATGACTGGCAATAATGTCAGCCACGCGAAAAACCGCACACGTCGTCGTTTTCTGCCAAACCTACAGCAGACAAGCATGGAATCTGAAATCCTTGGTCGTTCTGTATCACTTCGTGTTTCAACAAGTGCGATTCGCACAATTGAAAAGCATGGTGGCCTAGACGCCTTTTTGATGCAGGCACGTAATGCTGAATTGGCTGATGATGCCAGAGCGCTAAAGCGTGAGATGCTAGCAGCTTCTGCTTAAACGCTCATTACATCATAACGAATGTAAGAACCCTGCTCTTGGCAGGGTTTTTTTATGGGCTTAATAAGCTATCGGCGCTGTTTTGGCTTTTTATCTTCGTCAAACAAATCAGCTAATTGTGACATCACCGCACCACCTAGCTGGTCGACATCTGTAATCGTCAGCGCATTGGCATAATAGCGGTTTACATCATGACCAATCCCAATCGCCATCAATTCGATAGGTGATTTATTTTCGATACGGTCAATCACTAGCCGCAAATGCTTTTCCAGATAATTACCGCTATTCGATGATAATGTTGAATCATCCACAGGCGCCCCATCAGAAATAACCATCAATATGCGTCTGTCTTCTTGGCGGCTGATAAGGCGGTCATGAGCCCATGATAGCGCCTCGCCATCAATATTCTCTTTCAAGATACCTTCACGCAACATCAGGCCAAGACTGCGTCTTGCTCTGCGCCATGGTGTATCAGCGCCCTTATAGATTATATGACGCAAATCATTTAATCTGCCGGGCTTTTCAGGCTTGCCAGCCACTTGCCATGCTTCACGAGACTTGCCGCCCTTCCACGCCTTTGTGGTAAAGCCCAAAATCTCCACCTTGACCCCGCACCGCTCTAATGTGCGGGCAAGAATATCAGCTGTGACAGCCGCAATCGTAATCGGCCGCCCACGCATAGAGCCTGAATTATCAAGCAACAATGTGACAATCGTATCTCTGAATTTGGTATCTTGTTCTTGTTTATAAGACAGCGCGCTCAAAGGCTGTGTGACAACACGGTGCAATTTACCAGCATCCAAGATGCCTTCTTCCAAATCAAAATCCCATGATCTGTTTTGATGTGCCATCAATTTGCGTTGTAGGCGGTTTGCCAGCTTTCCAATCACAGATGTCAGATTTTCAAGATGCCTATCAAGCATATTGCGCAATCTGTCTAATTCTTCATTGTCACATAAATCATCAGCATCAACGACTTCATCATATTGGCGTGTATAGACCTGATAAGCGTCAGTACTACCATCTGCATGAGCTGACTGGCCTTGCGGATCACCGCCGGGTGATTCGCCATCTGCCATTGCTTCATTATCGGGATCGCCATCCATCTCAGTGCCATCATCACTGCCCATCGCGGCTTGGCCATCTTGATCTATGGATTGGCTATCTTGGCTGTCGCTATCATCCTCGCCTTGCGTACTTTGCGCTTCATCTTCTTGCCCATCATCTTGAGACTCAGGGTTTGAATCGCCATCATCTTCATTATCGCTATCATCATTATCTGAATCAGATGACTCGCCCATATCTGTTTCCAGCGCGCCGATAAGCTCTCTTGCCATTTTGGCAAAGCTTGCTTGGTCACCTTCTGTGCCTTGCATTTTTTCAAGCAAAGCACCGGCGCGAGATTGAATCCATGGACGCCACAGCTCCATCGTCATCGCGGTTGACGCAGGCGGTGCCTCGCCTGTTAGCACTTCTCTGATAGTGAGCCTAACAGCTTCTGCAAGGGCTGTCTCATCACCACTATCTGGCGCGCCAATAGAGCGTCCCTCATAATGGGCATGAAGTTTCTCATTCAGGTTTTTGCGCACGCCAGCCATTTGATTTGCGCCAATCGCTTCAATGCGCGCTTGCTCTGCCGCTTCAAAAATCGCTTTGGCACCTGCCATTTGTGGGCAAAGGCGGTTGTGTGTTCTCTCGTTATGATGCGCCAGCCACAAGCCGGCAGAATCACTGGCACCACGCAGTTTTTCCATTGATTTTGTCAGGCCTTCACGCGCCAAAGCAGGCAGGCGCACTTCTGTCTTGCCGACATGTGTATCATGCCCTGCATAGCGCACTTGTACCTGCTTGCCACCGCTTAGCGCTCTCATAGAGGCGGCGTTGGCTTTCAGGAACTCAGATTGTTTATCCTGATCACTCATAAAAGGCCTAACTGCTTGCTTTATTACGCGCCTGATTTGCCTTCAGGTAAATCAATGCCAAAGACACGCTGATAATATTCAGCCAATGTTGGGCGTTCAATTTCATCACATTTATTCAAAAAGCTGAGGCGGAACGCCAATGTGATATCATTAAAGATACGCGCATTTTCAGCCCAAGTCAGAACTGTTCTAGGTGACATGACAGTTGATAAATCACCTGCGAGGAAGCCTTTGCGTGTCATATCAGCAAGACGAACCATCTGGTCGATTTGCTTTTCACCCTCTGGGTTTTGATAATCTTTTTGCTTGGCAAGAATAATTCGAACCTCATCCTCATGTGGTAGATAATTCAAAGTCGAGACGATTGACCATCTATCCATCTGGCCTTGGTTGATTTGCTGTGTGCCATGGTAAAGACCTGTGGTATCACCCAAGCCAACTGTATTGGCTGTTGCAAATAGGCGGAAATGTGGATTTGGTGTGATAACCTTATTGCTATCAAGCAATGTCAGCTTACCATCAATTTCCAAAACACGCTGGATAACAAACATCACATCAGCGCGGCCAGCATCATATTCATCAAAAATAAGAGCCACAGAATTTTGCAACGCCCATGGCAAAAGGCCTTCTTTGAATTCTGTCACCTGCTTGCCATCACGAAGCACAATGGCGTCTTTACCGATCAAATCAATACGGCTGATATGGCTATCTAGATTGATGCGCAAAGTCGGCCAATTTAAACGAGATGCCACCTGTTCGATATGGGTTGATTTACCTGTCCCGTGATAGCCTTGAACCATTACGCGGCGGTTATGAGAAAAACCAGCGAGAATGGCGAGGGTTGTAT
>WTHW01000034.1 GCA_011526395.1 Alphaproteobacteria bacterium | reverse complement strand
TGATGAGGCTGTTCATCATTTAGCGCCAAAAAACAAAGCCTTATTAGACAAACGAGCTGACCTTCAAGCACAAATTGATGCCTATTTGATTGCCCATCGTGAAGAGGGTCTTGATGAGAGTGCTTATCAGGCGTTTTTGAAAGATATTGGCTATATTGTTGATGAAGGCCCTGATTTTTCAATTGAAACCACGCAGGTAGATGACGAAATTGCGACGATTGCAGGCCCTCAGCTTGTTGTGCCTGTCATGAATGCCCGCTATGCGCTTAATGCGGCAAATGCACGGTGGGGATCTCTCTATGATGCTCTTTATGGGACAGATGCGATTTCTGAAGAAGGCGGTGCTGAAAAAGGCGCCAGCTATAACCCTGCGCGTGGTCAAAAGGTCATTCATGCAGCCAGAGAGTTTCTCGATGATGCCGCACCTTTGTCACTTGGCTCATGGCATGATGCCGCAGATTTTCAAATTGTTGATGGCACATTGGTCATCACGCAAGGTGATGTGAAAACCTATTTACGTGAAAATGAGCAATTTAAAGGCTATCGCGGCGCAACCGAAGCGCCGACCTCTATTTTGCTTGAAAAAAACAATCTTCATATTGAGATTGTGATTGATAGTGAAGGCGCCATTGGTAAAGCTGATAAAGCCTATATTAATGATATTCTTCTGGAATCAGCAATTTCAACTATCATGGATTGTGAAGATTCAGTGGCTGCTGTTGATTCAGAAGATAAAGTATTGGCCTATCGCAATTGGCTTGGCCTTATGCGTGGCGACTTATCCATTGAAATGACCAAAGGTCAAAAAACCTTCACAAGACAGCTCCATCCTGATCGCCTCTATAGCGCGACAGACGGAAGTGAGTTGCGCCTGAAGGGACGCTCTTTAATGCTTGTGCGCAATGTCGGTCATTTAATGACCAACCCAGCCATTTTGCTATCTGATGGCAGTGAGATTCCAGAAGGCATTATGGATGGGTTTATGACCACTTTGGCAGCTTTACATGATTTTGCGCGTGCCAAAGAGGGTCTTGCCAGCAATTCACACCATCATTCAATTTACATTGTGAAGCCGAAAATGCATGGCCCAGAAGAGGTGGCTTTTGCCGTTGAAATCTTCGCAGCTGTTGAAAATGTGATTGGTCTGCCGCATGGCACCATGAAGATTGGTATTATGGACGAAGAACGTCGCACCACTGTTAATTTGAAAGAATGTATCCGCGCTGCCAAAGATCGTGTTGTGTTTATCAATACAGGGTTCCTCGATAGAACAGGTGATGAAATTCATACCTCTATGGAAGCAGGGCCGATGATCCGCAAAGGGGATATGAAACAAGCTGCCTGGATTGGCGCTTATGAAAATTGGAATGTAGATGTAGGTCTGGCTTGTGGGTTTTCTGGCAAGGCTCAGATTGGTAAAGGCATGTGGGCCATGCCTGATATGATGGCTGATATGATTGACCAGAAGATAGGTCACCCTACAGCAGGCGCGAATTGTGCATGGGTGCCGTCTCCAACAGCAGCCACCTTGCATGCCATGCATTACCACAAAGTCGACGTGTTTGCGCGCCAAACAGAATTAGCCAATAGAGACAGAGCCAATTTAGGCGACATCCTTACCATCCCTGTAGCCACAAGACCTAATTGGTCAAAACAAGATATTCAAAATGAATTGGAAAATAATGCGCAAGGCATTTTGGGCTATGTCGTGCGTTGGGTTGATGCTGGCGTTGGCTGTTCAAAAGTGCCTGATATTAACAATGTGGGGTTGATGGAAGACAGAGCCACATTGCGTATTTCATCTCAACATATGGCCAACTGGCTTCATCATGGCATTTGCTCACGCGAGGATGTTATGGCTGTGATGAAGAAAATGGCATCTGTTGTGGATACACAAAATAGCTCTGATCCAACCTATCAGCCCATGGCACCTGATTTTGAGAATTCCATTGCTTTCCAGGCTGCCTGTGACTTAGTGTTTGAAGGGCGTCAACAACCCTCTGGATATACAGAGCCTGTGTTGCATCGCAAACGCTTAAGCTATAAGGC
>WTHW01000264.1 GCA_011526395.1 Alphaproteobacteria bacterium | reverse complement strand
GATCTTGTTGGGAATACTTTTGTAATACATGCGGTGCGCAAACCTGATGTGGCCATGCCAAGCGTCGCACGTAGGCCTGCGCCGCCAGCTCCCACAACCACAACATCATAATGATGGTCTGTAATTTCATAAGCACTCATGTGAAACCCTCACTTTTTCTTGCTTGTTTCGCGTTGCCGACCCCAAGAAACCAATCGCTATTTAAATAGCTACTTTTAAAATAGACAGTAATGTGACAATCGCCAGTGCAAATAGACACATTTTCACGATAAGGATAAGTGCCAGTCTTGTGCCTTCGGCACTGACATAATCCTCAATCACCACTTGCAGGCCCAAAGCGGCATGATAAAACCCAACCACGACAAGCAACAACAATAAAGCAGCAGCAAAAGGGTTTGCCATTAAAGCCATCGCGCCTTGATAATCAAGAGACCCCATAGTGGCCACAAGAGCTAAGCTTGCTAACATCAAGGGCACCATCGCCAAAGCTGTGAGGCGTTGATGCCACCAATGATGAAGGCCAGATTTGGCACTGCCTAAACCACGGACACGCGCAAGAGGGGTCTGCATCGAATTTTTATGTCTCATCACCACGCCTGCCTTTAAATAAAATAAATCACGGACCACAATGCTGCTGTAAGACACACAGCTGCGGCAATGGTAATTTTGCCTGAACGATATACAGCCTCAATTTCAAGGCCGCTTCCTCTATCCCAGTTCAAATGACGAATGCCATTACACATGTGATAAAATAAAGCGACGCTATAGCCAAATAAAACAATTTGACCAAGTGGATGAGAGATAATCATCATTGCGGTTGCAAATGTCTCAGGGCCTTGTGCAAGTGCAATGAGCCATAAGGCTAACAAGACTGTACCTGTTGATAGCACCACGCCTGTCATACGATGTGTAATCGATAACAACGCAGGTAACGGCAGGCGGTAAATTTGCAAATGCGGCGATAATGGACGTGCCTTTGCCATGTATTTTATCTCCCCTCCGACAAAAAAATATCAGAATTTGCTGTTTTATACCTAACAGCACGCTGTGAATCAATTCAAAACAGGGTTGTTTTTATCATGATGAGATATAGTCTTGCTGGAGAGACGGCAAAAGGACATCTGATGATTTTTTCAATCCAATCAAATGTAATGCATGGTTATGTTGGGAATCGAGCCAGCTTGCCCTTTTACCATGCAAGTGGTCTTGAGACTTGCCAGCTCGATACAGTGCGACTTGCCGCTCATCCTGGCTATGGGACCACTGCTCGTGATGTTATGTGTGCTCAGAGCATGACAGATCTATTTGATGATTACCTGAAGCTATCAGACACCAACAGCATCACAGCTTGTCACACAGGCTATTTTGGCACTGCTGATCAAGTGTCTGCGACAGCTTCATTTATCAAGGCATTGCAGCAGCGCAACCCTGATATGCATGTCTTGGTCGATCCTGTTTTTGGTGATAAGGGGCGGTCTTATGTGCCTGAGGATGTGATCACCGCCATCATCGAATGCTTGCTGCCATTGGCAGATATTCTGACGCCGAATCAATTTGAATTAAGCTATTTGACCAACCGGCCTCTAGACTCGCTAGACCAGGCCAAAAGCGCATTACATCACCTGATTTCAAAACCAAACCAAATTGCCCTTGCCACAGGCATAGGTAATAAAGCAACAATTCATGATCTTTGTCTTCATAAAGGTCAGATATATGATATCTCAGCGCCCTTGCTTGACAATGGTGTGAGCGGCGCAGGTGATGCCTTTGCCAGCCTGTTCCTAAGCCAAATCATAAAGGGCCAAATCATTACAGGACAGGCCATCAAGACAGCCCTTCACACAGCCTCTAACATTACACATCACATTGTGCGCCATAGCCAAAGCCCGCTGACTATGAATATAGAAAGCGGGCTTCACGCCTATCAGGCGATGTTAAAGAGAGCAGCGAATCCGTAACCAGCCAGGCTTAAGAAATAAGCCCGCGTGATACAACTGTTTCTGCAATTTGCACAGAATTCAAAGCAGCGCCTTTACGCAGATTATCTGATACACACCAGAACACCATGCCATTATCAATTGACGGATCACGGCGTAATCGGCTGATAAAGACAGCATCTTCACCAGCAGCTTCAACAGGCGTGACATAGCCTTCATTGGCTCTGTGATCAATCACGCTGACACCCTCAGCTTCACGCAATAAATCGCGCACTTCACCAATCTCAAAGCTCTTTTCTGTTTCAACAAAGACAGATTCACTATGGCTGACAAACACAGGGACGCGCACGGCATGTGCAATCACTTCAATGGATGGGTCCATAATTTTCTTTGTTTCTGCCCGCATTTTCCATTCTTCTTTGGTAAATCCGTCATCCATAAAGACATCAATATGAGGGATCACATTAAAGGCAATTTGCTTTGTGAATTTTTCAGGTGTTTGTTCATCATTCACAAAAATACCTTTGGTCTGATTAAACAACTCATCCATACCTGCCTGGCCTGCGCCAGATGTGGCTTGATAGGTTGAGGCAATCACACGCTTCACCCCATAGGCATCATGCAAAGGCTTAAGAGCGACCACAAGCTGGGCTGTTGAACAATTTGGGTTGGCAATGATATTGCGACCACCATTTTTTATCAAACACCCATCTGTGGCTTCAGCATTGACCTCTGGCACAATCAAAGGCACATCATCATCCATGCGAAAGGCGGATGAATTATCAATGACAATACATCCCGCTTGGCCTGCTTTATCAGCATAGGCTTTTGATGTCTCGCCACCAGCTGAAAATAACGCCAAATGTGCTTGTGAAAAATCAAAGCTCTCAAGTGATTCGACTTTTAAAACATCATCATCACCATAAGAGACTTCACGCCCGACAGACCGTGATGAGGCCAATGCATAGACTTTATCAGCTGGAAAATCGCGTTCAGCCAATGTGCGAAGCATTTCGCGGCCCACAGCGCCTGTCGCGCCAACAACAGCAATATTGTATCCCATCTTATAAATGTATCCTTCTCATCAATTAACGGGCAAGCTGATCAAGTGCATCAAGAACAGCCTTTGTCATGCCATCTGTTCCCACTTGTTCACATCCCTCAGCCATAATATCGCCTGTGCGCTTGCCAGAACCAAGCGCCATGCCAACGGCCTTTTCAACCAAATCAGCCTCATCAGCTTGATCAAAACTATAACGAAGCATCATCGCAAATGAGAGGAACTGCGCCAATGGGTTAGCCAGATTTTGACCAGCGATATCAGGAGCAGACCCATGTACAGGCTCATAAAGTGCTTTGCGCATGCCTGTTGGCTCATCAACAGCCCCTAAGGAGGCAGATGGCAACATACCAAGAGAGCCTGTCAACATCGCCGCACAATCTGAGAGCAAATCACCAAATAAATTATCTGTGACAATCACATCAAATTGCTTTGGGTTGCGCACCAATTGCATTGCACAATTATCAGCATACATATGGCCCAAAGTAACGCCATCGCCTTCATTGGCATGCAAGGCTGTCATCACTTCACGCCAGAGCACACCTGAATGCATCACATTTGATTTTTCAACAGACATCAACTTGCCTTGACGTTTGCGTGCTAAATCAAGACCGACACGTCCAATACGCTCAATTTCACCTGTGGTGTATAAATTTGTATCAAAGCCTTTCTTGGTCCCATCTGCCAATGTTTCAATGCCGCGTGGTTCAGCAAAATAAGATCCGCCTGTCAATTCACGCAGAATCATAATATCGAGGCCAGAGACAACCTCAGGCTTTAATGTGGAAGCCTCAACCAATTCAGGGAACACCATGGCAGGGCGGAGATTGGCAAAAAGAGCCATTTCTTTGCGCAATGCCAAAAGACCTCTTTCAGGCTTTAATTCAAACGGCAATTCATCATATTGTGGACCGCCCACAGCGCCAAACAAAACAGCATCAACTGACATTGCATCTGCCAAAGTTTCATCAGCCAAAGGCGTGCCATATTTATCATAAGCAGCGCCGCCTACCTCATCTTCTGAAATATCAAAATTCAAAGATTTATGCTTCGCTAACCAGTCAATCACTTGCAGATTGGCTGCCATCACTTCTTTGCCAATGCCATCACCTGGCAAGATCATCACTTTACGGTTTGAACTCATCGTTCTTTTCCTTTAATTCGTCTTTTTAAAAAATCTTATGATTATCAATCACAAAAAAAGCCAGTTTTTGAGCTGGCTTCTTTGTTTTATTACATCATCACAAGTCGAAGCCTATAGCCAAGGATGCGTTGTTTTACGCGTCTTTTCATAGTCTGTAATGGTGTCTTTTTTCTCAAGTGTGAGACCAATATCATCGAGACCATCAAGCAAACATTGTTTGCGGAATGCATCAATTTCAAATGAGATCACAGGGCCATTTGGACGTGTGATAGTCTGTGCAACCAAATCAATTGATAATTCTGGATTTTCAGTATCACGCGCATCGGCCATCAAAGCATCACGCTGTTCAGCTGTCACTTTGATAGGCAAAATACCATTTTTGAAACAGTTATTATAAAAGATATCTGCAAAGCTTGTTGAAATCACACAGCGAATACCAAAATCAAGCAACGCCCAAGGGGCATGTTCACGTGATGAGCCACAGCCAAAATTATCACCAGCTACAATGATCTCTGAGCCACGATAAGCTGTTTGATTCAAAACAAAATCTGCAATTTCATTGCCATCATTATCAAAGCGCATCTCATGGAAAAGATTAGCCCCTAAGCCTGAGCGTTTAATGGTCTTCAGAAACTGCTTTGGGATAATCATATCTGTATCGATATTCATAATCTCCATAGGCGCCGCGACACCGCGTAATGTATCAAATTTTTGCATGTCTATTGCTCCTTTATGATACCAGATCTCTGACATCTGTCAGATACCCTGTTACTGCCGCTGCGACGGCCATTTGCGGGCTGACAAGATGCGTTCTGCCACCGCGACCTTGACGACCTTCAAAGTTACGGTTTGATGTCGAGGCACAACGCTCACCATCTGATAACTTATCTGCATTCATCGCCAAACACATAGAACAGCCTGGCTCACGCCATTCAAATCCAGCTGAGGTGAAAATCTTGTCCAAGCCTTCAGCTTCTGCTTGTTCTTTGACAAGACCTGAGCCTGGCACGACCATCGCACGCATACCATCTGCAATTTGACGACCTTCGGCAATCGATGCGGCGGCACGCAGATCTTCGATTCGGCTATTTGTACAAGAACCGATAAAGACTGTGTCGACTTTGATATCTGTCATTTTTTGACCAGCGGTCAAACCCATATAATCAATCGCGCGCTCAACCTTTGCTTTTACAGCTGGATCGCTAATTTGAGCTGGGTTTGGCACGGCCCCATTGATGGCCATCGCATCTTCAGGGCTTGTGCCCCAAGTGACTGTTGGGATGATATCTTCTGCCTTTAACACCACCTCTTTATCATAAGTGGCACCTTCATCAGATGGCAATGTCTTCCACCAGGCAATGGCTTTGTCCATCATTTCGCCTTTTGGTGACATGGGACGTTCTTGCAAATAGGCAAAGGTCTTTTCGTCAGGGGCAATCATGCCAGCTCTGGCACCTGCTTCAATGGCCATATTACAAACTGTCATACGACCTTCCATGCTCAAAGCCTGAATTGCTTCACCTGCAAATTCGATGACATGGCCAGTACCACCCGCTGTACCAATCTCGCCAATAATGGCCAAGATGATATCTTTAGCTGTGACCAATGGACCAACCTCACCATCAACAGTGATTCTCATATTTTTGGCAGGCTGTTGGATCAAAGTTTGTGTCGCAAGAACATGTTCAACCTCTGAGGTCCCGATACCAAAGGCCAACGCCCCAAAGGCGCCATGCGTGGCTGTGTGCGAATCACCACATACAATCGTCATGCCAGGCTGGGTGAAGCCTTGCTCAGGACCAATGACGTGGACAATACCTTGGCGGATATCATCCATTGCAAAATACGGCACACCAAATTCAGCAGCGTTAGCCTCTAGGGTCTCGACCTGAATGCGTGATTCGGCATCAGCAATGCCTGTTGATCTATCTGTAGTTGGTACATTGTGATCAGCCACAGCCAATGTGCGGCTTGTATCTTTGACCACACGACCTGCATTGCGAAGGCCTTCAAAAGCCTGCGGGCTCGTCACTTCATGAACCAAGTGACGGTCGATATAAATCAAAGCAGAACCATCATCTGATGTATGAACCAGATGAGATTCCCAAATTTTGTCAAAAAGTGTTTTAGGCGCGGACATAAAGAAGACCTCCTTTAATGGTCTGATCCGCGGGGCAGCAGCCTTGCAAGCATCAGGCCAGAGGCCTTCAAATCATGTGCAAATTAAGAAGCTGCGGCGCCGCTTGTTCTTGTCTTTTCAGCGATACGTGCTGCCTTACCTGTACGACCACGAAGATAATAAAGCTTCGCACGACGAACACGGCCACGACGTAGGACTTCGATTTTCTGTACTTGAGGAGAATAAAGCGGGAAAATACGCTCAACGCCTTCACCATAAGAAATCTTACGCACTGTGAATGATGAGCTGATGCCTTTATTCTTACGGGCAATACATACACCTTCAAAGGCCTGAACACGTTCACGGCTACCTTCAACAACACGGACACTGATGCGCAATGTATCACCTGCACCAAATTCTGGAACGGGACGCTCTGCTAAAGACGCGTTTACGGCGTCTTGACCGATTTGCTCAACAATATTCATAATTCATCTCCCCTATCTTGGGCTTTTTCTGAGGCTCTTTTGACAGACAGGGCCCTGTTTTGTCAACTTGATTCGACATTATTTTCTTCATTCTTCGCCAAAAAAC
>WTHW01000107.1 GCA_011526395.1 Alphaproteobacteria bacterium | reverse complement strand
ATAACCTAGCTGACGTTTTGAACAAGATCGCATTCGGTGTGATCATCTGGAACGTTGCAGTAACAGAATCAGAAGCCTAAGGCTTTCGGCTGGGCAGGGGTTAGCCCCTGCCCGCCATTCATTTCTTTAAAAATTTATATGATGTGATTGGTGAAAGGGAACGCGCTATGGATGATTTTAGTCATAATGCCTTAACGCAAGCGTCAGCAAAACAAGCTGAAGATATCGCCAAATCATCACGAGCACTTCAGACAAGCCGCGATATTATCGGCGCCTTTATATCAGAGCAATTACCAAAACATGACCACCCCCTAAAGGGCCCTGCCGCACATCATTTCGAGCGGCCAGGCAAGATGCTTCGCGCTCAGCTGGCGCTAGCGGCGGCAAAGAGGATGGGTGCAAACAAACAAGCAGCCCTTCATTGGGCAGCAGCGGTTGAGTTATTACATAACGCATCGTTAGTGCATGATGATATGTGTGATGATGATGCCACAAGGCGCGGGCGCCCGTCTGTTTGGTCAATCTTTGGCAGGAACACTGCCCTAGCACTTGGTGACTGGCTGATTGCACGCTCATTCGCGCTTGCAGCGAAGGCAGCTGAAATCGGGCAAAAGCCTGTGTTAGTCAGTTTGCTTGCCAACCACATGGCGGCGACAACAAAGGGCCAAGCGTTGGAGTTTGTACAAACAGATTATCCAGCATGGGAAGCCTATCTTGAGATCTGTACAGGTAAGACAGCACCGTTATTTGTGGCACCTGTTGAAGGAATTGCCCATCTGGCAGAGCGCAGTGATGTGATCCCAGCTTTGATGCGCTTTTTCACAGCTGTGGGTGCGGCCTATCAGATTGCCAATGATATTCAAAATGTCACAGGCACAGATGGCGCCTTTAAACCAGCATCTGACTTGGTGCGCCGCACGCCAAATGCTGTGATTGTGACATATCGCTCATTGCTGACAGGTGAATTGCTTGATGGTTTTAATAGCTGGCTGGCATCAGATGATCAGGAAAAAGCCCGCCAATGGCATCAAGCCATCTTGAGTTCTGGCGCGCTGACGCTGACAGCTGAGCATATGATGGGAATCGTTGAAGAAGCAGAACGCTTGATAGATGATTTGCCAAAAGATTGTGCAGAGATTGTCATGCCTATTCATGCACAGCTTGTCAAAGCCACAAGGCAGTGCGCTCTCTGAGCACCCGCCTGTCCTATCACATCATCCATATCCTGTTCGCTCACGTAAAAACTAATAAAGGTAATGGGCGGGATTAAAGGCTAGGTTTATGACAAAAACAATCGTAATTGGCTCAGGTTTTGGAGGCATTGCCTCAGCTTTGCGCATGCGGGCAAGAGGTGATGAGGTCATACTTGTCGAACGCTTGTCACAAATTGGCGGCAGAGCGCAGGTTTTTGAGAAAAATGGCTTTCGCCATGATGCTGGTCCAACTGTGATCACAGCCCCGTTTTTATTTGACGAATTATATGAATTATTTGGCGAAAACCGCGCTGATCATATTGAATTTCGCCCGCTTGACCCATGGTATCGGTTTTATTTCCATAATGGTCAGCAATTTGATTATGCGGCCTCGCTTGATGATACGTGCAAGAATATTGAGGCCTTTTCAAAGCAAGATGCGGCCGGCTATCGCAAGCTGTTAAAAATCTCAAAAGATATCTTTGATGTGGGATTTACCAAATTAGCCGATAAGCCTTTCACAAAATTCGGCGCCATGATGGCACAGGTGCCAGCTTTGTTGAAATTGCGTTCTTACCTTTCAGTCTCCTCTTTGGTGGGACGGTATATCAAGCATCCTTTGATAAGACAGGCCTTTTCCATTCATCCGCTTTTGGTAGGCGGCAATCCGTTTTCAACAACGTCAATTTACGCTCTTATCCATTATCTTGAGCGCAAATGGGGTGTTTATTTTGCAATGGGCGGGACAGGCGCGCTTGTCGCCTCTTTGCGCGCTTTGATGGAACGCCACGGTGTGCAAATCATGCTGGATACAGATGTGGCGCGCATTACGACCTCTGGCAATAAGGTGACAGGTATTACAACAGCAGAGGGCGCGCATATCACAGCTGATAGGATCATCTGTAATGGTGACCCGCCTGTTATCTATAAAGAGCTGATGGAGCAAACAGGCCGCACACATAAAAAGGCAATACCTGAGAAATTTACAAAATATTCTATGGGTCTGTTTGTCATGTTCTTTGGGACAAAGACAACTTATGAAGATGTGGCGCATCATACGATTTGGATGGGGCCGCGCTTTAAAGAATTGCTAGATGATATCTTTGAGAAAAAGATATTGGCAGATGATTTTTCACTCTATCTGCACCGCCCAACAGCGACAGATAAAAGCTTTGCGCCAGACGGATGTGATAGCTTTTATGTGCTATGCCCTGTGCCAAATCTGCAAGGGAATATTGATTGGGATAAAACAGGACCTGTGTTGCGGGACCGCATTGTATCCGCGCTAGAAGAGACGATCATGCCAAATCTATCTGAGACCATCACTGATGATTTTTGGATGACACCACAAGATTTCAAAAATGATTATCGCTCAATGCATGGGGCAGGATTTTCTATTGCGCCTCTATTCACACAAAGCGCGTGGTTCCGTTATCATAACCAAGATGCAGAGTTTGATAATCTGTTCTTTGCGGCCGCTGGCGCGCATCCGGGTGCTGGTATGCCAGGTGTTTTATGTTCTGCCAAAGTTGTTGAAGCACTGGTCGAGGCACAAGAAAAAAAGATGAAAAAGAACGCAGCATAATGGCAGGTTTAGTGAGACCATATCGGTAGCATAAGAATTGGGGGCTGGCGCATCAATCATGGACACCATTGCTGTAACATCACATAGCAACCAAGATAGCTATGAAGCATCGCTTGCCAAGAATGGGCGCACCTTTCATTGGGCAAGACGGTTTTTGGGCGCAAAACATGGCGCAGATGCGGCGCGTCTTTATGCCTTTTGCAGATTGCTTGATGACCTTGCAGATGGCGATCTGCCACATGGGGCTGAGCGCCTGTCAGTGATATGTGATGATATTGCGCGCCTTGCCAATGACCCGCAAGCCGCGCTGACCGACCCTGATATGGCAGAGTTTGCGCCGTTTATGGTGCAGAGCCAAATATCACTCTCAGCCTTGCAACATTTGATTGATGGGTTGTTATTTGATCAAGGTGAGGTGCGATTGGCTGATGAGGCGGCGCTTGTGAAATATGGCTATCAGGTGGCGGGGACTGTTGGGGTGATGATGTGTCCTGTATTGTCCTGTCATGAGAAGGTTGCACAAGATTTTGCCATTGATTTGGGGATTGCCATGCAATTTACCAATATCGCAAGAGATGTGCTGGAAGATGCCAAAATGGGGCGCCGGTACCTGCCTGCCTCTTGGGTGGCAGGTTTGAGCCCTGATGAGATAGAAGCAGGCGCGTTAAGCGGTGATGCCTCAATCATTCGAACGGTCCAATCAGCTATAAGGCAATTATTGGGGCGCGCTGATGCCTATTACAAAAGCGGGATGTCTGGGCTTTGTTTTTTGCCAAAAAGAGCGCAAATTGCCATTGCGATCGCCGCCTATAGCTATCGGCAAATCGGGGTGCAGTTATTGGCAAATGACGTGAATTGGCATGAGGGGCGCACTGTGACCTCAACCGCGACAAAAGCGCGTGTATCATTAAAGGCGCTTTCATATCTTGCGCCAAAATCAGCGCCATCATCACATAATGAAAGATTACATGCGCCTCTTGTGGGGTATGCTAAATGACTGTAACGCCAGAGATTACACTCATTGGATCTGGTTGCGCTAGCTTGTCACTGGCAAAAGAATTGGCACGCCATAATGTGGCGCGTGCCAAGATAGTCACAGATAAAAGCTATCAAGATAGGCCTGATCATATTTGGGGATTTTGGCAGATGCCTTGGCTTGATGATGCTGTCAGCCAAGCGACTCATAGCTGGAAGCAATGGCACATTATCACAGATAATATGACGGTCTCTCATAAAAGTGATGAGCATCCCTATTGCAGTCTTCATGCTGGTAAGTGGCTTGGTTATTGCGCTGATATATCAGGCGCAAAAGAGGTCATAGAAGAGGTAACAGATACCCCGCCTGCCCCCTATTTTGATAGCCGCCCTGTGCCAGCAGATGAGGGGATTTTTTATCAGCATTTTATCGGCCATCATATCAAAGCAGATAGAGATGTTTTCAATCCTGATGTGGCGATTTTAATGGATTTTAGATGTGACCAATCACAAGGTCTGCATTTTATGTATCTGCTGCCAACAAGTGCGAATGAGGCGTTGGTTGAATCAACATTATTTTCAGAACAGCTTCTTGATAAGACATATTATGAGACAGCCATAAAGAGCTATCTTGCCACGCATTATGATTTATCATCCTATGAGGTCAGCCATGTTGAAACAGGGGCGATCCCACTTGCTGACTGCCGTGATAAGAGCGCGCCACATCATGCGATTGGGGCAAGAGGTGGTGCGCTTCGCCCCTCATCTGGCTATGCCTTTAGCTTTATTCAAAAACAAGTTGCTGGCATTTTATCGCATCATGCAAGGACAGGAGACTGGCAGGCGATAAGCCCGCTTGCGCCAAGAGATTTATGGATGGACAAAGTATTCATGGCCGTCTTGCAAGCGCGCCCTGAATTAAGCATCTCGATATTTGAAGCCATCGCAAAATCATTAGATGGCAGTGAATTTGCGCGTTTTATGTCTGGTAATGCGTCGCTTGCTACGATTTTGAAAATGATGCTGTCTATGCCGAAATGGCCCTTTATCAAGGCGGCCTTGTCACCACGCACCTATCGAAGGGGGATGTGATGATGAGTGAACTTGGCATGGTAGATATGATTGCCCTTGCGGGCGTTGTCTTGATCGGCTTGCCGCATGGGGCATTTGATGGCGCAGTTTATACGCAAATGCCCTATCCCAAAACAGGGCGTTATTTCATCGGGTTTCTGATTTTATATATTGTGATTGCTGTGGCTGTGATTGGCATCTGGTTATGGCTTCCCTTGATAAGTTTGCTGTTATTCCTTGCCATATCAGCGTTTCATTTTGGCAAAGGTGATACAGCAGATATCACAGGCAAAGTGCGTATAGCTGGTATCATCTCTCATGGCGGGCTTGTAGCGATTTTCCTGCCCTTCATGCATCAAGACGAGGCCTTTGCCTTCTTTGCCATGCTGACTTTCTCAGACATCTCATCCCTTGCCATGCTGGAAAGCTTATTTGATATAGCGATGGTGATTTGGGTCTTGAATATCGCACTTTACGGGGTGTTTTGCATGAAAGAGCATCGCCGCCGTAAAATGATAGAATTAGCAGGGCTTATCATCGTGATGGGATATTTACCTATCTTAGCTGGGTTTGCTGTTTATTTTTGTCTTATCCATTCTGCGCGTCATTTCACAACGCTGTATCGTGCGATAAGACATTCTATGCCGAAATATTTTATATCACTTGGTATTGGGTTAACTGTAGCATCATGGGCGGCTGGTCTGTTTGCTTTCACTCTATTGGTGCCTAATCAGGGCTTTGCCTATTCTGTGATTCAGATTATCTTTATTGGACTAGCTGCCTTAACTGTTCCGCATATGATATTGATTGATGGATATTGGCGGCCACTCGCTTTTCGGTCAAAAGGATAGGCAATGGCACAAGATAAAAATGAAATCGCCTATAAGCGCAAAGATGCGCATCTTGACCTTGCGAAATCTGATCTGGCAAAGGCGCAGATAGCCCATCCTTTTGATAAGGTCTCATTACAGCATCATGCACTGCCTGATATGGCGATGGATGACATTGATGTCACCAAACGGTTTTTATCAAAGAGGTTGGATGTGCCCTTTTTTATTGGTGCGATGACAGGTGGCACTGATAGAGCGGATGCAATCAATGCATGCCTTGCTGAAGTTGCCCAAGAGACGAATATAGCGCTCGCACTTGGCTCGCAACGGGCGAGCCTTGCCAATGAGAGAGATGTGAGCTATTTGCGAAAATTGGCACCAAATGCGGTATTGATCGGTAATTTGGGCATCACACAATTAGCGCAAGATGGCGGCTTTGATATGGCAATGCGCGCGATTGATAGTATCGAAGCCAATGCCATAGCCATCCATTTAAACCCTTTGCAAGAAGCAGCACAGCCAGAAGGTGATCATGATTGGCGCGGCGTCACAGATGCGCTGGCTCACTTTATCAAACAGAGCCCTGTGCCTGTGATTGTCAAAGAGGTCGGCGCTGGCATATCAGCCTCACTAGCGGCATATCTGGGGGCAATGGGTGCCGCCTATGTCGATATTGCTGGCCTTGGCGGTACGAACTGGACACGCATTGAAGCCGCACGTCATCAATCACCGCAACAAAATGCGATTTTAGCGCCGTTCCTTGATTGGGGCATTGATACAAAAACAGCTATATCGGACGCATCTGCCCTAGCATCTGGCACCCGCCTGATTGCCTCTGGCGGTATTCGTCATGGTCTAGATGTGGCAAAAGCACTTGCCTTGGGTGCTGATATGGTGTGCGCAGCAGGGCCTATCTTAAAATCCCTAGAATCCGCAGATGGCACATTATCACAAGATGCCTTGATGGATGAGATCTCTATCTGGACAGAACAATTGCGTCTTGCCTGTTTTTTGACAAATTCAGCAAAAATTGGCGATTTAAAGGGCAAGTTTAGAGAACCGCCTCAATAACCGCATTTTTTTCATTTATTTTAAATAAATCTAATAAAAAACAGGGGCTTTGTAATCCATCACAAAGCCCCTGTTGTATAAGGTAATGACTTGAAAAAGTCTTCCCCCCCGAGGAGGTCTCGGTTTCCTACTTTTCGAG
>WTHW01000097.1 GCA_011526395.1 Alphaproteobacteria bacterium | reverse complement strand
ACCCAAAGGGCTAGACTATAATTAAGTTTATGCTAAAATTTGAAGTATTGTGCAAGTCTGTCGCGCTCCTGATAATCAGGTGTCAATCAACCAAGACGTGCGCGAATGGCGCCAAATGATTAGAAACATGCATTGGAATAATGATGGCAGATTGGAATGATATGACAGCGCAAAATGATGAGGGCGCCCTTAACATATCCGGCGCTGCCTCTTGTCCAAGCTGTGATACTTTATGTGAATTTGAGTTGCCTGTTTCAGACGGCCAATTTGACATTGCATGCTATGAATGCGAGGCAGTCTTCGAAATAGACGCACAATCAGCCATTGCGATGGCACGTGAGAATGAATTAGACATTCCAGCCTCTGACGAGCAAGATTACACCGAAATTGGAGACACACCTATCAGCGAAGGAAACGCTGAGGAAGCGCTCTTAGTTACGTCTGACGATACAACATCCATTACATGTATCGAATGCGGCGGCGATATCATTGTTGCAACAGAGCAGTTAGAGGATGAGGATTTCAAACCTAACTGTCCAACCTGCCAACCAGAAACTGTTGAAGACGATATTGATTTTGACGCACCAACGCGCTTTAGCCACCTACCACCATCTGCAAGCACAAGCTCTGGGCAGAGCAGATCTGGCATCATATTAGTCTCCATCATATCTGTCGCGCTTGTTTTATCGACAGCCCTTATTGCACTTGGTCTGTATTTCTTAACATTGCGCACTGATTCAGATTTAACGCGCTATATTGAGCGTAATATCCTGCAACTCTCGCCTGCAAAATTCGATGTCCAATCTGCCTCCTATGAAATAAGTGAAACAGATCTTGGCAAATCACTTTTGGTGACGATTACATTGTCCAATTCTGGTCAGGTTGAAGGGGCACCAGAAGAGATGCAGATTGTGCTCACCGATGCACAAAATCAAGCACTTGTGACATGGCCTCTTGATACTGGTGGTCAAATCATTGCCCCTGGGCAGTCAACAAAGCTATACACAAGATTGTTTGAGCCGCCGGAGGGTTTTGCCAATCTCCGCGTTCTCGTGCGTTAGCTAATTATCAGCACAATAAAGCGGATTACATACCAAATCTGACTGCCAATTTTCACTTGCCCTTAGATGCGCGATGGCAGCTGCCTGTTTGGCAAGTCGCGCGCCTCTTGCCTCATCAGGCGGGTGTGTTGCTGTAAATAAATTGAATTTAGGACGCTCACGCACATCAGCTAGCGTATTCCAAATCTCTTCAGCCTTTGCGCCATTGTAACCAGCAAGTACAGCATATAATAGGCCGACCATATCAGCTTCAAATTCAGATTCGACTGCGTAAAAGCCAGATAATTTTGCCTCATCATTATGATTATGTTGAAGATTAACAACATCACGGCTAATGGCCTCAACAGCATGTGATGTGGCTATATGAGCAATTTCATGACCAATGATTATGGCCAGCCCATCATCAGATAAGCTATCTGTTAATCCTGTGTAGAATACAATTTCCAGCCCACCTAGCGTATAGGCTTGAAACAAATCTCTATCCACGAGAACGGGCTTCAATGGCATTTCCCACAAATGAGACTTACTATGCACATCAGCAAAAATTTTCGCTAAACGAAGCGCTTTGGGATCATTTTGTGGAAGTGTTGCAAAGCCGCGCACCTGATAGGCCCATAACTTTTCTTCCAAGGCATTAGTGGCAAGTTGGTTTTGGGTAATCTGATCGCGCAAATGCAGTACAGATTCTTTTGTAACACGATCCTGCTTTAGTGGCACAGCCACAGCTGCTTTCACTGGGCTAGGGGCAACGCCCACTGGCTCGATTTTTATCCCTGACTGACACGCACTCAACATAGGAAAAAGCGCACAAAAACAAAGCGCCTTTAAAGCATCTGAAATTCTGGTTTTCATACTGACTTCATTACAAGAATAAAATTACAAATCAACAACACGCAATGAATTGGTTGACCCTGACTGCCCGAATGGAATGCCAGCAACAACGATTATCTTCTGCCCCATACCGCCAATCTTCTGATCTAAAACTAATTGCCTTGCTTCACTCACCGCTGTTTCATAATCAGTTTCTTCTTGCAGGTAAGATTGCACACCCCACAGCATGGTCAGTCGTCTTTGCACATCTGGATTTGGCGTCATGACAACAAAAGGACGCCTTGGTCGCTCGCGCGCAACGCGGATGGCTGTATTGCCTGTGGCAGTGAAAACAACAAGTGCGGCAGCATCAATATCATCTGCTAGCTTCACAGAAGAATGAGCGACGGCATGATAAACTGATGGTTCAACATCAAGTATAGCTGGCCCATCTTGTGGATGCTTGGCGATATGCGCTTCACTATTAACAATGATGCGCTTCATGATTGAGACAGCTTCCGCCGGATAAGCGCCAGCCGCTGTTTCAGCTGATAACATGACTGTGTCAGCACCATCAAATACAGCATTGGCAACGTCGCTCGCCTCTGCTCTTGTTGGTGTTGGCGCTGTTATCATTGATTCTAACATTTGTGTTGCAACAACCACTGGCTTGCCGACTTTGCGGCACTTCAATAGCAATGTTTTTTGCACAGATGGCACAATTTCAGCTGGCAATTCAACACCTAAGTCACCTCTAGCGATCATAATGGCATCACTTGCTTGGATAATATCATAGATATCATCAAGCGCTGCCGGCTTTTCAATCTTGGATAAAATAAATGCGCGGCCTTTTATCAACGCTTTTGCTTCTATGACATCTGAGGCGCGCTGAACAAAAGACAGCGCTACGCCATCAACCCCATGCTCAAGCGCAAATGCCAAGTCAGATAAATCTTTTTCGGTAAGCGGTTTTGTACCAAGAACCACATCTGGCACATTCACGCCTTTTTTGCTTTTGAGCGCACCACCAGCCTCAACGATAGTTGTAATGGTATCTGCGGTTACGCTCGTGACGCGAAATTGCAATTTTCCATCATCCATCAGGATGCGTGTTTTGGGAAGAATCACCCGAAAAATATCTTCATGAGGCAAGAAAACACGATGATTATCACCTTCACATTCGTGCGATGTGAACTCAAATTCCTGACCCTGCTCAAGGATAATATCATCTTTTACAAGGCCGACACGGTATTTTGGCCCTTGCAAATCTGCAAGGATACCAAGTGGTTTTCCAGTCTTTTTCTCTACAGCGCGGATGGCCTTAATGCGCTTTGCATGCTCATCTTGCGTACCATGGCTGAAATTAAGGCGAAACATATTAACGCCTTCATTCATAAGGGTTTCTACCATCTCCTCAGAGCCGCTAACATCGCCGATAGTAGCCAAAATTTTTGTATAATGCTGTATGTTCATACTTAACCGACTGGACCTCTACCTGAATTCAATGAGCGCATTGTAGTATGAGCATGCGTTTGAATGCAAGTTGCTCACAAGCTGTCTCGTAGAATTACTAAAAATTACAGATTGTCATTGAATTGCCATATAGCAACAGCTATTTTATGAGTCTCGTTGCATGTGGGCTTCCGCATGCACTGTTATAATTCTTGGGAGAGAAAATATGAAAAAGCTACTTGGCGCAGCTGCTATGGCAGCAACCTTGGCTTCACCAGCACTTGCTGATGGCCATGGTGTTAAAATTGGCGTATTCCTTGGCTTCACTGGTCCGATTGAATCAATCGTTGCCAATATGGGTCCTGCTGCTGAAATGGCAATCAATGAAGTATCTGAAAGCGGCGCGCTTTTGGGTGGCAAGAAAGTGACTGCAGTTCGCGGTGATACAACTTGTGTGGATGCAGCAGCAGCTACAGCAACAGCAGAACGTCTAATCACAACTGACGGCGTTGCCGCTATGGTTGGTGGTGACTGTTCTGGTGTAACAGGTGCAACACTACAAAACGTAGCACGTCCAAACGGTATCGTGATGATTTCACCATCAGCTACATCACCTGCACTTTCAACTGCAGAAGATGACGGTTTGTTCTTCCGCACAGCACCATCTGACGCACGTCAGGGTCAGATTGTGGCACAGATCCTTCAGGAAAAGGGTGTTGGTTCAATCGCGCTAACTTACACAAACAACGACTATGGTAAGGGTCTTGCAGACTCAATCCAGATGAACTTCGAAAAGCAGGGCGGCACAGTTACAATCTCAGCTGCTCACGAAGATGGCAAAGGCGACTACTCAGCTGAAGTTGGTGCATTGGCACAAGCTGGCGGTGAAGTCCTTGTTGTAGCTGGTTACCTAGACCAAGGTGGTAAAGGTATCATCCAAGGTGCACTAGACACAGGCGCATTTGATACATTCTACCTACCAGACGGCATGGTTGGTGATTCACTACCAGCAGCTATCGGTTCTGCTCTAAACGGCTCATATGGTGCAAACCCAGGCACAGACAGCCCAGGCGCAGCAAAATTTGCTTCAATGGCAGATGGCTTTGACGGCACATCAGCATTTGCAGCAGAATCATATGACGCAGCAGCACTAATCCTATTGGCAATGCAGGCAGCTGGTTCAACAGACTCAGCAGCATTGAAAGAAAAAGTATTTGATGTTGCAAACGCACCAGGTGAAAAAATCTATCCAGGTGAATTGGCGAAAGCATTGAAGATCATCGCAAATGGTGGTGATGTTGACTATGTGGGCGCTTCAGCTGTTGAATTGATTGGCCCAGGCGAATCAGCTGGTAACTACCGCCAGATCGAAATCAAAGACCAAGCAATCTCAGTGGTAGGCTACCGCTAAGATTTTCTTGATATAGACTTGATAACAGCCCGAACTTGTTTCGGGCTGTTTTTTACAAATTTAAAAAATTTTCTTTATGAATTAATAGCGTTGCTGGGGGGCAATCTCATGATTGTTGTCGAGGATATACATAAACATTTTGGCGGTCTTCGCGCTGTTGATGGTGCTTCATTAACGATTGAGACGGGCGCTATCACTGGACTGATTGGGCCTAATGGCGCAGGCAAAACGACATTATTTAACGTCATTGCAGGTCACTACAAGCCAACTTCAGGCCGTGTGCTACTTGATGGCGAAGATATTTCAGGTCTGGCGCCACATGAATTATTTGCCAAAGGGCTTTTGCGTACATTCCAAATTGCACATGAATTTTCAACTTTAAGCGTGCGCGATAATTTAATGATGGTGCCTGCAGGCCAATCTGGCGAAAGTCTTATCAGCACGTGGCTGTCGCCGAAAAAAGTCGCCGAAGAAGAAGAGCGCGTGCGCGCCAAAGCAGACGAAGTGATCGAATTCTTAGAAATTGGTCACGTAGCTGACGAGCTTGCTGGCAATTTATCAGGTGGCCAGAAAAAGCTTCTTGAGCTTGGCCGCACCATGATGGTAGATGCCAAGATTGTCTTCCTTGACGAAGTGGGTGCTGGCGTTAACCGCACACTACTTAACACCATTGGTGATGCCATTTTGCGTTTGAATAAAGAGCGCGGTTACACTTTCTGCATGATTGAACATGATATGGAATTTATCTCTCGTCTATGTGACCCTGTCATCTGTATGGCTGAGGGACGTGTTCTTGCGACAGGCACCGCAGAAGAAATTAAAAATAATGACGAAGTCATCGAAGCCTATCTTGGCACAGGCCTCAAAAACAAACCAAAACAGGAGAGCAAATAATGGCTTTCTTAATTGGCCAAAACATGACCGGCGGTTATGGCGGCGCAGATATTTTACATGATTGTACAATCGGCGTTGAAAAAGGCGAAATCGCTGTCGTCGTTGGCCCGAATGGTGCCGGCAAATCTACTGCTATGAAGGCTGTGTTCGGCATGCTAAACATTCGCGAAGGTCAGGTGATGATGGATGGTGAGGATATCACGCATCTATCACCGCAAGATCGCGTTACCAAAGGTATGGGCTTTGTGCCGCAAAATGCGAATGTCTTCACATCCATGACAGTGCAAGAAAATCTGGAGATGGGTGCCTTTATTCGTAGCGATGATTTCACCGAAACAATGGAACAAGTGTTCGATCTGTTTCCAATATTAAAAGAAAAGCGCCGTCAACCAGCAGGTGAGCTATCAGGTGGTCAGCGCCAGCAAGTCGCTGTTGGCAGAGCCTTGATGACACAGCCAAAAGTCCTGATGCTGGACGAGCCAACAGCAGGTGTATCACCTATTGTTATGGATGAATTATTTGACCGCATCATTGAAATTGCCAAGACAGGCATTGCTATCTTGATGGTCGAACAAAACGCAAAACAAGCGCTTAACATTGCTGATAAGGGTTATGTTTTAGTACAAGGACGCAATAGATACACTGATACAGGCGCTGCGCTGATGGCAGACCCTGAAGTGCGTAAAGCGTTTTTAGGAGGCTAGATTTATGGAAAGTTTAAATGCGTTTATTCTGCTAGCCAATTTCGTCTTAATCCCAGGCATCACTTATGGGTGCCAGTTGGCGCTTGGCGCACTTGGCGTAACATTGATTTATGCTATTTTGCGTTTTTCAAACTTTGCCCATGGTGAAGCCATGTCATTTGGCACTATGGCAGTGATTTTATTCACGTGGGTCTTGCAAAATTGGGGCATCTCTCTTGGCCCTCTTCCAACTGCGCTATTGGCGCTACCTGTTGGTATTGTGGCTTCTATCTTGCTGGTGCTTGCAACAGATAGAGCTGTCTATCGCTTTCACCGCGCGAAAAAAGCAACACCTGTTATTTTGATGATCGCATCACTTGGCGTGATGTTCTTCTATAACGGCCTTATTCGTTTTATCATCGGACCAAAAGACAGAAATTTTGCTGATGGCGAGCGCTTTATTTTCTCTGCGCGTGAGTTCAAAGAATTCACCGGATTTGAGCAAGGCATGGCTCTTAAGATGACACAAGGCATCACTGTCATCATCACTGTGATTTGCGTTGTTGCCTTGTTCTGGTTCTTGAATAAGACACGCAC
>WTHW01000081.1 GCA_011526395.1 Alphaproteobacteria bacterium | reverse complement strand
TACGCCGCCTGAGCCTGCGCCAATAACAATCAAATCGTAATCATAATCCATGATTTTGCCTCTTATTGTCTGAAGTGACCTATTTTATTTCAGATACGAGGCAAAATGGCAATTAGGGAATGGGAAAAGCCTTATCGTCGATTGCTATCATTTAAGATGACGGCATCTGGCAAATTGTGAGAGGGAGATTTCGATGCCTGCGGCAGAATGCATAATGCCAGCTTTTCAAAATTGATAAGGTAATTGGCTAGCTGATTACATTGCCAGTCTTTTATGTCTAGCCAGTGATATAAGGTAATGGACGCAGCACCTGAACAAATTCCAAGATAATCAGTAGATGTTGCATGGCTATCTTCAATCAAAAGCATCGACATAAAACTTGCCATGAGAGGGCCAGAGCCATCTCGGGCAAAGCTGGCATTGACACAAAGCATGTGAGTGTTTTTCGTTTGTTCCAACTTCACAATGATATTTTTATTTTTGGGCCTGTAAATCCATACATGTGGTGGATGGAATTGTAATTTGTCGCTACCAATTTGGTTTTGCAACGCTTCGAGTGTGACTGTCATTTTTTAGATATTCCAATACTAGCCTTAACCTCTGATAAGCTTATCTAGCAGGCTGGCAGTGATATAGTTATGCTGTTGCAGGGGCTTATGATTGAAAAGAGCGAGGGATTGCTTTATCAAAATGAGCAAGGATTATACCTGCGCATCATACGTTCATATCGCACTGGTCATTTTTGGAGCCTAAATCATGTCTGATACGTTTATTTTTTCAGCAAAGAGAAGTGCTGTTGGCACATTTGGCGGCGTGCTATCACAGACAATGCCGCGCGCATTACTAGGCGCTGTCATGAAAGAGGCGATTGCAGATAGCGGCATTGATGCAAGCCATTTATCAAGCTCTATCTTGGGCAATGTTATTCACACACAGATGGAAGACCCCTATCTGGCACGAGCCTGTGCGATTGATGCTGGTCTGCCATCTCAAAGCACTGCTTTTGCGGTCAATCGCCTTTGCGGCTCTGGCTTGCAAGCGATTATCCAAACCATGATGGCCATCAAGCTTGGCGATATCACAGCAGGTATTGCAAGCGGTGTTGAGGTGATGTCACGCGCACCGCATATCGCGCCAAAGATGCGGTTTGGTCAAAAAATGGGTGATGCCACATTCGTTGATATGCTTCTTGGCCCGCTAACAGATCCCTTTGGCCATGGTCATATGGGCATCACGGCAGAAAATGTCGCAACGCAATTCAATATCTCAAGAGAGCAACAAGATGCGATGGCCGTTGAAAGCCATAGACGTGCGGTAAATGCGATTGATAATGGTTATTTTGCAGGGCAGATTGTGCCAATTGAGGCCCGTATGGGAAGAAAAACGGTACTCTTTGATACTGATGAGCATATCAGACGAGATGCTAGTACAGAGCAAATGGCTGGATTGCGTTCTGTGTTCCAAAAAGATGGCACAGTTACCGCAGGCAATGCATCTGGCATTAATGATGGGGCGGCATCATTGGTATTAGGTGGTGAGGCAATGGCAAAAGACCATACCCCCTTAGCGCGCATTATGTCTTATGGTCACTCTGGTGTTGAGCCGTCCATCATGGGGATGGGCCCTGTTGAAGCATCGCGCCAAGCTTTATCACGCGCCAATTTAACAATATCAGATATCGCCATCATAGAGAGCAATGAAGCATTTGCCGCGCAAGCATGCGCAGTGAGCCAAGAATTGGGCGCTGATCCTGCCATTGTGAACCCAAATGGGGGCGCGATTGCCCTTGGCCATCCAATTGGCGCAACAGGTGCGATTATTGCAACAAAACTCGTGCATGAATTGCATCGCACCAACAAACAATATGGCCTCGCCACCATGTGTATTGGCGGCGGACAAGGTGTTGCGCTTATTATTGAAAAATTATGATTTCATTGCCTGTTTGATAACAGCATGAACAGCTGATGAATTCGCAAAGATTTTGCGTGATTTTTTCAGCAGCGGCAAATGCCCACCAAGCGCGTGAGATTCAGCGCTTGCAATCATATTGGCATCATCAAGAGATTCAATCTTTTGCGGTGTGCAATAAATC
>WTHW01000263.1 GCA_011526395.1 Alphaproteobacteria bacterium | reverse complement strand
ATTTTGTCGCATAATATATATTATGAGCAAGAAGCAGTTGTGATTGTACCATCAATAACAGCGCGGTATGAAGCTGTGCTGTTGTTTGAGATGATCTCAATGAACTCAGAAAGGTTTGTTGGCACACCAATTGAAGGTGATGCGTCTGAGCCATCAAGCTCGCCAGCGCCAATGATTGACCAGTTTGAACCTGACTGTGATGCTTCCATAGTCACGTTAGTTACGCCTGACACGCCTGAGAAGTTGAAAGTCACAAGGTCAGATGTGCATGTCACTGATGATAATGTTGCTGCTGATGCTGAAGATGCACCAAGTGCGATTACGGCTGCTGCTGCAAATAGATTGATTTTCTTCATGATACTCTCCTTTTGAAAATACTTATCTTGAGCGCTCACCCATCATGTGATGGATGAGCTCTGATGTTTTTGATTAGTTACAAGGGATGTCTTTACAAACATATGTGAAGTTGCGACCGAAACCGGCTCTGCCTTTACATGTTTGTGAACGTGCCCATGTATACCATCTGAGGCTATGCGGGCCTTGTGGCCAGCTTTCAGAACATTGCTGACGGCCAGATGTGCTTGCTGAGGCATTACCGCTGGCATCTGCAAAGATTGTACGCGTGCCATTACCGATAATGTTATAAGTCGCGTTTGCGGCTTGTAGTTCAGCATAAGTTGTCAAAGAGCCACCTTGGTTTGCACAAGCATTACGAGCGCGCTCGATAACGTTATAATTACGCCACCATGCTGGCTGACTGCCTGTCTTGTACCCTGCTCCAGCTGCTGCGCTTAGCTGGTTGATATTCACATTACCTGTGATTGTGCGTGTCGCACCACCAAGCTTTGTTGTCGCTGTGACAGTGTAGGCACCGCCTGAGAATAATAATGTATCAGCAACAATGTTACCTTTACCATTATCATCATAAGTCACAGAAATACCATTTGTGTTTGAAGTACAGTTCCAGTTGACTGACGCACAGATGGCTGGTGGGCTTGGGACAGCAAATGTTGTTGATGATGATGCACAACCTGCTGAGGTTGTGGCATCTGCAACAACTGTATCTGCTGGCTCTAGCAATGTTTCAAAGTAGCTAGCAAGAGCTGCTTCGATTTCAGCACCTGTGAATGTGGCATCAGCTGACAGAACGCTGTTGATTTGTGCCAAACATGACTGATCTTCATTCGGGCCACATGTGTTGCCAGCCGCGATGTTCGCTGTATCAGCTGATACACCAGCATCTTGCAATAGGCTTGATGTGATTGTGCCTGACGCACCGCCTGCAATCTCTGAGACCACATGCTGGTTTAGCGCCGCACCATCAACTGAAGAGGTACAGGCTGTGATGTTAGACACAGCTGTGTTTGAACCAATACAACCCTGCACGAAGCTAAGATGCAGCGGGTCTGACAATGTCAGGTCAGAATCAACTGTTGAAGATGTGTTTGTCACAACTGACTGAATTGTGTTGCCAGTCAAAGGGTTGCCTGAGTCAACATTAGCTTGCACCAATTTGGCAGCTTGGAAATCTGTCTTGCTGACATTGCTACAATCTGAACCAGCACAAAACGCATCATATGTGTCTGTCTGTGCTTGTGTGTATAATGTGTAGTCTGCCACAGTCAGGTCGTAACCATTATTCGTAGCAGCTGTCCATGCGGCGTAGGTTGTGTAACCTGCTGCCAATGCCAATTTTGCATTCTCGAACACAGATTTTTGTGTTGTTGCACAATTATTGCCAGGACATAGTGCGTTTAGAGCAGGACTTGCTGTTGTTGCCTCGCCATATAATGTCGCATCTGCTTGTGACATGATATAGCCCTTACCATTGGCTGTCTGATAAGCTGAGTAGCTTAGATAACCTGGTGATAGACATGGGTTGGCATTGTTGAATGTGTTTAGAGAATCCATCTCTGAGCGCTGCTTGCTCTGACAGCTATTTGCAGTCAGGCCGCAAGATAGCTTCAAAGTCGCATAAGAGGCTGCCTGACAGTTAGAGCCTTCAGCTTGGCCAGGTGTGCCATTATCAGCGGCAAGCGCGTTATTTGCCAATGTCGCATCTGCTGGTGTGTTCTCATAACTACAGCAATCACGGAATTGTCTAAATGTGTTTAGATCTGGCCATCCATTCTCTGTGACAGGGTTATTGGTCGCTTCGCCACCAAAGTTCCCTACCCCGCCAACGCTAAATCCATCATTTGCCGTTGCTGGCAAGGACAGAAATAGACCGGCAAAGAGCGCCAAAGTCGCAATCATTTTCTTCATATTAACCTTCTCCCAAAATTAGAGGGTTGATTAGTAGCACGCATGCCTGTCTGGCAACGCACTAGAAACGTCGAGGCCGGAAAAATCGGCCAAATATAATGCTTTTGTCGTCTCGCCCGGCGGTGTGAAACACACATCACCATTCACCTCATAGACTGTATCGCCAGCTGTAGCTGGTGACGGTAGCAGCACTTCGAGGATATGATCTGCTCCTGAATAGTCGGCGGTGCCGTGCTGAACGTTTACAAGCTGGTTCCCGATTAGAAGCTGGGCGTTGTTTGTCAGGCTTGGTGTTGTTGGATTATCAATCGTCACGAATGTAAATCCACCTGAGCTAGGTGATGTAGTTAAGACTGTGCCTGAATAGCGCTTTGTGGTGACGCACTCTTCTTGACCAGAGCATGTGCAGAATTTCAAGCCAAGATTATCATTGACGCGCTTCCAGCTGGCTGTTTGTACATCAATACCGTCACAATAAACCATCGTCTGGCCGCGTGTTAGCGTCACATTATCAGCTGTGCCGCCCTGCACCTCGTTACGGTGGCTAGCAAAATGATTGCCATCACACACTTGACCTTTGGAGTCATTAAAGGGGTTGCTGCGAATAGAGTTAATGTCAGTTATGTAATTATCGCGTAACTGAAAACATTGGCTTGTCGATGTTAGGTCTGCGGCAAAATCGCTTCGTGCGCTTAGGTCATTTTCAAGCGATAGGATATCTTGATCTAGGGTACGTTTTAGAAACTCGAAATTATCGACAGTTGTCGCATCGCGCGTCTGGGCGATATAGACTTGATAGCCTGTGATCCCAACAGCTGCAAGAATGCCAATAATGGCGACAACAACAAGCAATTCGATAAGAGAAAAACCAGATTTTACAGACATTTTACCAGACACGTAACTATACCCTTAAATGCATACCTTTGTTGTATACATCTAAATTAGTTATAGTTAAAGCAATAATTTCAGCGGTTTATGTCTGAAAAGTCAGGCCGTCATAGGCAGGTGACACATGAGGCGGCGTTGCATCTTCGAAAGCATCATAATCAGACTCTAGACCCAAATGTGTAAGGTAGGCTTGGGCTGGCGAGACGCGGTCAATCCATTCAAGTGTCTGAGATAGATGGCTATGAGCTTGATGCTCGCTCTCGCGCAAGGCCTCAACTATCCAAAAGGGTATATCCTTCAGGCGATCAAAATTATGGTCTGGCATGCCAACAACATCTGTTGAATAGGCGCAGGCATCATTAAAGATGAAGCCAAGAGACATCGCATTGCCATGATCTTGATGAAGTGTATGGATATGGATATCGCCAATGGTCAGGTCTTGATCAGCTGCTATCATATGATGGGTCAAAGGCGGGACAAAATAGCTGGGCGAGCCTGATTTTTTTTCAAACAGATAGGGATAGCGCGCTGTGATATCAGCAGCATGTTTTTCAGTGGCATAGATAGGAATCTTCACCTGACTAGGCCAGTAGAAGGTGCGCACATCATCCAAGCCAGCAATATGATCTGCGTGGGTGTGGGTAATTAAGATAGCATCTAGTGCCTCTAGCTCGTGAGGTAGTAGCTGGTTGCGAATATCAGGGCCTGCATCAACAAGAATGTTGGTTGTCTCGCTTTGGACAAGCAAGGCGCATCTTTGGCGTCTGTTTTTCGGGTTGGTGGGATCGCACGCGCCCCACCCGGCTCTGCCCAAGGCAGGGACACCAACAGAGGTGCCGCATCCCAAAATTGTCACTTTCAAAGATGTCATCGCCATTATGATATCACCATTTTATCAAAAAGTGTTTTGGCATTATTTGTTGTTATCTCCGCAAGCTCATCCAAGCTGATGCCACGCAAATCAGCCAAGAATTGTGCTGTATGGCTTGTGAAAGCAGGCTCATTCTTTTTGCCGCGCATCGGTACAGGCGCCAAAAATGGGGCATCTGTTTCCACAAGAATACGATCGCTTGGCACAAATTGAGCCACTTGTTGAATTTCAGTTGCTGATTTGAATGTCACAATACCTGAAAAGCTGATGTAAAAGCCGATGGCTAGGGCTCGTGTTGCCAATCTCTCGCCAGAGGAGAAGCAGTGCAACACGCCCTTGTACGCACCTTTTTGATATTCATCTTCGAGAATGTCAGCCATATCATCATCGGCATCACGCGCATGAATGATGATAGGCACATTTAAGTCACGGGCGACAGCGATTTGCACGCGCAAGCTTTCTGCTTGGCGGGTGCGCGGCGCGTTGTCGTAATAATAATCAAGGCCAGCTTCGCCAATCGCAACCACTTTGGGATGGTTGGCGGCGGCATAGATCGCATCATAATCACATGATAGCGGCTCATTTTCTGCCTCATGTGGATGGATGCCGACTGAGCAGAAAATGTTATCGTAAGTCTCTGCGATTTTTTTTGGACCATCTGCTGTTGATAATTTCACACCAATGGAGATGATGTTTTTTACCCCTGCCTCATCAGCTCTGGCAATCACATCATCTAGCTGATCATAAAGATGGGGGTAATCAAGATGGGCATGTGTATCAATCAGATGCATAGATGTCCCCTACTCGCCCTCAGCCTCGATAAAGCGCGGGAAGACAGCCTGTGGTTTTTCAATTTCAACAGGCAAATCATCACGGCGCGCCCCGCCAATCGCTGCAAAATCACGCTTATCAGCTGGAATTTTAAGCTGGTCAAGCAAGGCATTTGCAGATTGTGGCATGACAGGTTGCACCAAAATACCGCATTGGCGGATGACTTCCATCAAAACAGCTAGCACCTCTGCCATGCGTGGTGGATCTGTCTTTTTCAGCGCCCATGGTGCCATCGCATCAACATAGCGATTTGAGTGTGAGATAACCTGCCAAATCTGGCGCAAGGCTTCGTGGAATTGCTGATTTGCAAAGTTGGTGCGCACGCGCTCCAAAAGGCTGTCTGCGGCATCAAGCAACGCTTTATCTTCCTCTTGCAATGTGTCTGGTAGTGCGGGATGCACACCATCTAGATTTTTCACGATAAGTGACTGAACACGGTTAGATAAGTTACCCAAATCATTCGCTAAATCTGAATTAATACGCTGAATCATGGCCGCTCTGGCAAAATCGCCATCATTGCCAAAAGGCACTTCGCGCAAGAGGAAATAGCGTGTTTGATCAAGTCCAAATTCATCAATTAAAGCAAGCGGGTCAATGACATTGCCAACAGATTTTGAGATCTTTTGTCCCTCATTTGTCCACCAGCCATGTGCATAGATACGTTTTGGCAATGGTAGGTCAGCTGCCATCAAAAAGGCTGGCCAATAGACAGCGTGAAAGCGCACAATATCCTTGCCGACCATATGGATATTGGCTGGCCATAATGCCTGATAAGAGGCTTCATCATCAAGCCATCCGGCGGCTGTGAGGTAATTTGTAAGAGCATCAAGCCAGACATACATCACATGCGCATCATCATTCGGCACAGGCACGCCCCATTTAAAGCTGGTGCGACTGATAGATAAGTCTTTTAGCCCGCCTGAGACAAATGACTTAATCTCGTTAAAACGGCTAGCTGGTGCGACGAAATCAGGATTTTCATCATAAAAGGCAAGTAATTTATCCTGCCATTTCGATAAATCGAAGAAATAGGATGGCTCTTCAACCCATTCAACAGGCGCACCGGTTGGTGCTTTGCCGTCAACAATCTCTGTTTCTGTGTAATAGGCTTCATCACGCACTGAGTACCAGCCTGCATATTTGCCAAGATAAATATGACCTTTATCTTGCAATATTTGCCATAATTTTTGGCAGGTTTGCTTATGGCGCTCTGAGGTTGTGCGGATAAATTCATCATGGCTGAAATTCATGGAAACAGCCAAATCTTGGAAATTCTGCGAGACTTTATCAGTGAAGTCTTGCGGCGCGATACCAGCTTTGGTCGCGGCATCTTCGACTTTTTGGCCATGTTCATCTGTGCCTGTCAGGAACTTTACATCTTGCCCATCAAGACGCTGGAAGCGTGCATAAGCATCACATGCCAAAGTGGTGTAGGCATGGCCGATATGTGGCTTGTCATTCACATAATAAATGGGAGTTGTGATGTAAAAATGGTTCGACATGAAACAAGTTCCGAAAAAGTCTTAAAACGGCGATAAGCGTTGTTTTATCTGAAACGCTTTGTCTTAAATAGCCTAATTTTTGTGTGTAATGCTATGAATTTTATCAAAAACAGCCATAAAAACGCTAGGCATATCCAAATAAGCGCGTGCGCCTGTATTTAAACGCATTTCCACTTCGCTATAGAGGGTTGATATTTCATGGCTTGTTGCCTGACTGGCCATCTCATCAATAAGGGCTTGCTCGCAAGATAAAAGCTTGGCTGGTAATGGCTGGTTAGCTGCTTTTAAGGCGGCATTCGATAGCAAATTGGTAAAAGCTGATATAGCGATTGGCAAAAGCGCCTTTGAGCGTGCGCCGCCCCATTTGCCGCTAACGTCAAGAAGGCTATTTTTATCAGCTTGCGGTTTTGCCAAGATGCGGCATGTGGCCTCGTATAAATCTAGCACATCTGTTTGTGCGACTTGTAAGGCGTACCCGATTGATCCGCCTGAAAAAATTGCCAAATCATGCAAGGCTGTTTGATCAGCATCAGGGAGGAATTGGGCTAGGATTTGTGTTGAGTCTGCGGCTGATAATGCCTCGAATTTGACCTCGCGGCATCTGGAGCGGATGGTTGGAAGCAC
>WTHW01000048.1 GCA_011526395.1 Alphaproteobacteria bacterium | reverse complement strand
TTTCAAAGGCGCCCATCTCTGACCACCTGATAAACAAACTATCAGGCGTGAGAGTCATCGCGCCAAACCCAGCCAGGGCTAGGCCAAATAGCGGATGTTTCGCCTTATTTTCCAGAAATGAGTGAGACATAATCTATAGCTGCCGCAGAAAAAACAATGATACAAAAAAATCTTCATATCACGTTTCAGGCAAAAGGCGAATCTCAATTCAAGCTATCAAGAAACTTCTTTGCACTTTGCCTGATAATTTGTTTTTTCTCATCAGCCATTTTATCTGCAGTGCGATAAATCATGCCCAATCTTGGGTTTGACCTAAGCTTTTCCTCGTGACGCCACAGAAAATCCCAATAAAGGTAATGAAATGGACAAGCATTATCACCTGTCTTTTCCTTTATATTATAGGCACAATTCTGACAGTAATTTGACATTTTATCGATATAATTTCCGCCAGCCGCATAAGGCTTAGATGCAACTATGCCATCATCTGCGAACAATACCATGCCTGATACATTTGGCATCTCCACCCATTCAAAAGCATCACTATACACAATAAGATACCATTCATTCACTTCAACAGGAGATAAGCCCGCAAGAAGGCTGAAATTGCCAATAACCATCAGGCGTTGAATATGGTGTGCATAGGCATGTGTGATGGTTTGCGAGATGGATTGTTTCATACAATTCATCTTTGTGTTTCCATCCCAATAAAATTTTGGGAGGGCGCGTGATGCATCTAACGCATTATATTGCTTGTAATCCGGCATAAAGTGCCAGTAAATGCCCCTGATATATTCCCGCCATCCTAGGATTTGCCTTATGAAACCCTCGACAGCATTTAACGGAGCATTATCTGCATGATAAGCATGCTCAACCCGTCTGATGACCTCGAGAGGCGTTAATAGCCCTATATTCAAATAAGCGCCGATATGAGCATGAAACATAAACGGTTCAGACTGCATCATTGCATCTTGGTAAGTGCCAAAGTTCACTAGTCTTTGTGCAACAAACGCATCCAATACTGATAACGCTTGAGCGCGTGTAACTGCCATATCAAAAGGGCGTAATTCTCCAAAATGGTCGCCAAAATAATCATCCACAATATCCAAGACATCATTGGTTATGTCATCTGGTATGAAGTTAGTTTTGGGTGGTATATTTAGACCAGACTTTGGTGGCTTACGGTTCTCAGAATCATAGTTCCATTGTCCACCTATAGGTTTATCATCATCAATTAAGACATTGTATTTACGTCTCATTTCACGATAGAAGAATTCCATTCTGAGCTGTTTTTTTCCCTTTGCCCAAGTGGAGAATTCATCTGCGCTTGCCAAAAACCTATCATCATCCAACAGCCTCACGTCACCTTGCCATTTTTCGTGAAATGACGTTTGCCATGCAAGGGGACGATATTCTGACGCTTTGGTCATTATGACATCTGAAATGTTAGTTTGCTCAGATGCGTTTCTTAATAAAGTTTCGAAATCAGAAGCGCCATTATCCTCATCATATGTTTGATATAAAACAGTAAAGCCTTCATCTTCGAGAGATTTGGCAAAATGGCGCATAGCTGAAAAAATCAGTGCAATCTTCTTTTTATGATGACGCACAGACGTTGCTTCTTCAGTCAACTCGCCCATCACAATAACATCTTGACCAATTTGGGCATTTTTCAGCGAGGCAAGATCGCGCGTTAATTGGTCTCCCATCACCAGGCAGAGTTTTGCCATTACGACACCTCTTTTAGGGTTGCAAAGGCATCCAGTGCATCAAGTCGTGATTGTTTTGCATCAACGATGGGGTGCGGGTAATCCTTGCCCAATGTTATGTTTGCGTCATCTAAAACATGTCTGGGTGCATCAAAAGGCGCACCAATATATTTTGCGGGCAAGTTCTTTAATTCTGGTACATATTTTTTGATATATTCTGCCTGCCCATCAAATCGTTCTGCCTGTGTGATGGGATTAAATACACGAAAATAGGGTGCTGCATCAGCGCCGCATCCTGCAATCCATTGCCAACTAGCGCTATTGGAAGCATGATCCGCGTCAAAAAGACAATCCCAAAACCATTTTTCGCCATGATGCCAATGCAGACGCAGATTTTTAACAAGAAAAGAGCCAACTATCATTCGGACCCGATTATGCATATAGCCTGTCTGATATAATTCACGCATTCCTGCATCTACAATTGGATAACCAGTCATGCCTTTTTGCCAAGCTGATAAATCCGTCTCACTAGATCGCCATGGGAAGTGAATAAACTTCTGATTTAAGGGGTCTGTTTTTAAATGATGATTGTAAAATAAAAGTGAGGCAGAGAATTCTCTCCATCCTAGCTCTGATAAAAACGTATCACATCCATCATGCGCCATGCCAAATCGGTCAAGTGCGGCATACCAGCATTGATTGACTGATATTTCTCCATAATGCAGGTGAGGTGATAATCTGGATACATACGGTTTTGCTGGTAAATTACGCCCATCACTGTAGTTAGAGATGCCGCCATCTAGGAAGGATAATAATGCTTTACGAGCGCCTTCTTCGCCGCATTGCCAATTGCGAATGAGATTCTGATGCCACTCTTGCTTTGGCAATAGAGATAAAAACTCAAGATCTTTGCCAATCTCAGCGTTGTTTGCAAAATCAATATGAGCTGGCGCTTCTAAGGGGCGTCTTGGGCTTTCTGCATTTAAGCAACCACGTCGATAAAATGGCGTGAAGACCCGATAAGGTGTGCCGTCAGCTTTTGTAACCTCCCACGGCTCCCACAATAAGTTGGCCTTATAGCTTTGTGCTTGAATATTCTTTGTCTTTAGACGCTCTTTGATTTGCTGGTCTCTTGTCATGCGCCATGGCTCATAGGCTCTATTCCAATGAACAGAGGCAATCGTCAGCTCATGACATAGTTTCATCAATATATCTTCAGCCTTACCAACGAAATATTGCAATTTACCATCCAATGAATGATTTAGCGCTTGTAATGAGTGGTGAAGCCAAACACGTGATGCAGCGCCCATTTTGTCACAATCATCAGCATCATCGTCTTCTAAAATATAGATAGGCAGGATTTTCCCATCATTACAGGCAGCTCTCAACGCAGGATTATCTGCTAACCGCAAGTCATTTCGAAACCACATAATTGCAATAGATTCAGTCATCTAGCAGCCCATATAATATTCAGTTTATAGCTCTAAACTTTATTCGTAATTAAAAGCAAAGCAGACTAGTAGATACGCTCACTTTTCCATTTTTCTTTTGGTGAAATTATGCTTTTGAAAATGATGACTTTCCAAAACAAGAAGCTATATTGTGGGGGTAATCTGGTTTGTTCCTTTTTTATTTGGAAATGGTTTCATGTACAAAGCTCCGATTGATGATATGACTTTCGCTCTTGAGACATTATCTCAAGAAATGCCTCATTTAGCGCAATCTCTTCCTGATGCAGAGATGATCGATGTGATTTTAAATGAGGCTGGAAAATTGGCAGGGGATGTTATTGCCCCCTTAAATCATGAAGCTGATAAAAAGGGCGGAGCTGTTAGGCAAGATGATGGAAGCGTCAAAACGCCAGATGGTTTTGCAGATGCGTTCAGACAGCTTGCAGAGGGTGGCTGGACGTCTATGGAAGCGCAAGAGGCGTTTGGCGGTCAGGAAATGCCACTTGCTCTAAGTTCATGCGTGAATGAGATGTGGCAATCATCAAATATGGCATTTTCGCTATGCCATTTATTGACGCAAGGTCTAATCTCAGCATTGCAGCATTCAGCAAGTGATGAGCAGAAAGCTTGTTTTATCCCGCCTATGGTTGAAGGTAGATGGACTGGCACAATGAATTTGACTGAGCCACAAGCTGGCACAGATTTAGCGGCCATTAAAACAAAAGCGGTTAAACAAGGTGATCACTACTTAATTTCTGGCCAGAAGATTTATATCACCTATGGTGAGCATGACATGGCTGAAAACATTGTCCATCTAGTGCTTGCAAGAACGCCTGATGCTCCAGAAGGGCATAAAGGCATTTCGGTATTCTTGGTTCCCAAGTTTCTAATCAATGATGATGGTAGCCTTGGAGAGCGCAATGATGTGCATTGCGTGTCTATCGAGAAAAAATTGGGCATTAAAGGCTCACCAACTGCTGTTCTGCAATATGGCGATAACGGTGGTGCCATTGGCTATTTGGTTGGCGAAGAAAATCAAGGTCTAGCCATCATGTTTGGCATGATGAACCATGCTAGATTTAACGTCGGGCTTCAGGGCTTAGCGTTATCAGATAGAGCATTGCAACAAGCAATTTCATATGCGCACACAAGAACACAAGGCACACCTCTTTTAAGAGAGGCCAAGACACCTATCATTCATCACCCTGATGTTGCGCGACTAATTGGTCAGATGAAGGCAGAGAGCGAGGCAATGCGCGCTCTTATGATATATGGTGCCGCGCTTCTTGATGAGGCAGAGGAGGGGGATGAGGCTATCAGAAGGCGGGCTGACTTCCTAATACCAATCATCAAAGGCTGGCTAACAGAGCAATCATTGATAATGACGTCTCATAATGTGCAAATACATGGCGGCATGGGCTTCATCGAAGAAACAGGCGCAGCGCAACATTACCGGGATGCCCGTATTTTGCCTATTTACGAGGGTACAACGGCCATTCAGTCAAATGACCTATTATTCCGAAAAACAATCCGAGATGATGGCTTAGAAGCAAAATCATTCTTAGCTGAGATTGCACGTGATGCGCAATTAGCGTCCACACATGAAGATAATGTTATTCAATCTCTTGCCTCTCAACTGATTACAAAGACAGTTGAAGCAGAGACAGCGATTGATAGCCTTCTTGCTAGACAGAACCAGCCTCGTCATATTGCGGCATCTGGCGTTCCATATTTGATGATGTTAGGCACGTTATCTGGTGCTTGGATGTTATTGAAACAAGGCATTAGGGCACATAAATTGGCTCAGCAAACTGGTGCAGATACAGACAGGCTAAACGGCAAATTATCTAGCCTGAAACTGTTTGCTGCCCTCACATTGCCGCTTGTGACCAGCTATGCCGAAACAGTTTCCTTGGCTGGCGACGCAACAGAGGCTTTAGATGTAGAGGCTCTCTTGCACTAATTTGAGCGCAGTTCGAATTTCTGTATCTTACCAGTTGCCGTTTTAGGTAATGTTCCAAAAATAACATGTTTTGGGCGCTTAAATCCTGCAAGATGCTCGCGCGCAAATGCGATTATTTCATCTTCCGTTGCTGAGGCACCTTCTTTTAGCTCGATAAAGGCGCATGGGACTTCACCCCATTTTTCATCCTTCTTCGCGACAACCGCGGCAAGCGCTACGGCTGGATGGCGATGAAGCACTGATTCAATCTCAACTGACGATATGTTCTCACCACCTGAGATGATGATATCTTTCAGTCTATCCTTTACTTCCATATAGCCACCCGCATGCATGACCCCTAGGTCACCAGAACGAAGCCAGCCTTTGGATAAGGTGTCATCTGTGGCATCTTTATCTTTCAGATAGCCTTTCATGATCGTGTTACCACGTATCCAAATTTCGCCCATTGTCTGCCCATCTGCTGGGACATCCTCACCAGTCTCTAGGCTTACGATACGAAGGCTATCAGTATGAACCATTGCAGCACCTTGACGGGCCTTTAAATCAGCCTTTGTTGCAAAGTCGTAACTATTCCAATCATTGTTCCAGCTACACATAATGGTATGGCCATATGTTTCTGTTAGCCCATAAACCTGTGTTACGTTAAATCCAAGAGCCTCTACAGCTTCTAATATGGCCGCTGGCGGCGGCGCGCCTGCTGTCATAACTTGCACAGTGTGGGGGAGCGGCTTTCGGATAGAATCATCAGCATTAACAATCATGCCAAGTACAATTGGCGCCCCGCCAAAATGCGTAATTTGATGCTTATCAATCAGGTCATAAATGGCGTCTGCTGTGATAGCTCTAATACAAATAATAGTACCTGCCAGAGCTGTCATAGTCCAAGCATGGCCCCAGCCATTACAATGGAACATTGGCACGGTATACAGATATGATGGATGGCGTGGCAGGTCCCAGTCTGTAACTGTACCCATTGACATCAAATATGACCCTCTATGATGATAGACGACACCTTTTGGCTTCCCACTTGTGCCAGAAGTATAGTTTAGGGCAATTGGGTCCCATTCATCTTTTGGCATTTCCCACTGAAATTCAGGGTCGCCACCGGCGATAAACGCTTCATAATCTGTTTGCCCTAAACACTCGCCTTCGGGCTTGGCTTCATCATCAATAATATCAATGACAATAATGTCGTCTCTGCCAATCTCTGCCAAAGCTTGTTTAATCGTTTTGGAAAAACCCGTATCCGTTAACAAAAACCGAGCTTCACCATGATTTAAAATGTAAGCAACAGTGCTTGCATCTAGTCGGACATTAATAGTGTTTAACACACCACCTGCCATCGGCACGCCAAAATGACATTCTACTAATTCAGGTGTGTTAGCCGCCATGACAGCTACTGTGTCATGCTTTTTAAGACCTGCCTTTACCAAGGCTGAGGCAAGACGCTTGCAACGTTCATAAGTTTGTGACCACACATAGCGACGTGAACCGTAAATAACAGACGGTTTATTCGCAAACATCAAGGCAGTGCGGGGCAAAAAGGACAAAGGCGTAAGCGGTACGAAATTCGAATCACGCTTTTCAAATTGTTCATATTTATCAGTGGTATATCGAAAAGTCATAATATTTTACCTTTAGTTTCTCACTGGTGTGCCTTTATCAAGCATTGAAGATATACGCTCATAAGTTGGAGCGGTTTTAGCCAATGTGATAAAAGCACGGCGCTCTCTGTCATATAAATCATCTTCGCTTACATGATGAGAAGCTTCATCCTCATCGGCTGTCACGATCGTTGCAATCGTCATAGCGACTGTTTTGTCATGTGCAAAGAATAGCCCATCTGCAATACCTTTATTCATAAAGGC
>WTHW01000006.1 GCA_011526395.1 Alphaproteobacteria bacterium | reverse complement strand
TCATTTGCCTCTTTGGTTATTGGCTCAACATTTGCTGCCATGCCTGTCTTTGCGCAAGAAAAGATTGCCGTTGGCACAGTCAATGGTGAGACAATCTTCTTGGATGAGGTGATGCAGTTAACAGAGCAACTGCCAGATGAATATAGACGACAGCCAATTGAAAATATCTATCCAAATTTGGTTGATGAGATCACAAATACAAAATTAGCTGCTACAGCCGCAAAAGAAGCTGATTTGCAAAATAATGAGCTTGTGATTGATGCTATCCGCATTGCAAGCGAGCGTATCCTTGCAGAAGCGTATTTTGCAACAGAGGTTCGCAAAATCGTAACAGATGAAGAAATTCAATCTGCCTATGACCGTTTTGTATCTGATAGTGATAGCCGTGAGCAAATCTCTGCGCGCCATATTCTGGTGAATGAAGAAGCAGAGGCGATTGATTTGATTGCCAAGCTTGAAGGCGGTGCAGATTTTGCTGCCCTCGCGCAAGAATTCTCAACAGGCCCATCAGGCCCTAAGGGTGGTGATTTGGGCTATTTTGGTCGTGGACAAATGGTCCCTGATTTCGAAGCAGCTGCTTTTGAGCTTGAAATTGGCACATTCACATCACGCCCTGTGCAAACTCAATTTGGCTGGCATGTTATCAAGCTAGAAGATAAGAGAACACAACCAGCGCCTAGCCTTGATGAAATGCGCTCGCAAATCGCACAAGGCTTATCGCAACAAGCTCTTGCGCGCCTTATCGAAGAATTGCGCAAAGATGCTGAGATCACAGCACGTAGCTTTGCCGATGTCAGAGCTGATGCTGAAGCTAGCAGACAAGAATAAACATCACCATGATGGATAAATCACCACTTGCGCCAAAGTCATTTCCAAATCTGCCGCAAATTGCAGGTGTCAAAATGGCTGTGGCGCAGACAGGCATGAAATATCAAAATCGTGATGATTTGCTTTTGATGTGTTTCGATGAAGGCACGAGCTTTGCTGGCGTTTTCACCAAATCAGCAACAGCATCTGCGCCTGTGCTTGCCTCGCGCGCTGTGGCAGATAGCGGGTCTATCCGCGCCATCTTGGTCAATGCTGGCAATGCCAATGCCTTTACAGGTGCGAAGGGCGTATCATCAGTTGAGGCGTGTATTTCAGCCTTATCAAAAACGCTTGATATACCAGCTGATATGATTGCAACCGCCTCGACAGGTGTGATTGGTGAGCCTTTAAATGCTGATGAGATTACAGCGCATTTTGCAGCGCTTGCGGCATCTGCGCCAGCAAGCTGGCAAGAGGCGGCTTTGGCCATCCGCACAACAGATACCTTTGAGAAAGGGGCAACCGCAAGCTTTACCATCAATGGCAAAAATTGTGTGATTTCAGGGATTGCCAAAGGCTCTGGTATGATTGCACCTGATATGGCGACCATGCTTGGCTTTATCGCAACTGATGCTGGCATTGCGCCAGATGATTTATCTGACATCCTAAAGCGTGTTACCAATGACAGCTTTAATGCCATTACCGTTGATAGTGATACCTCGACAAGTGATTCTGTCTATCTTGCCGCAACAGGGCAATCTGCCACTCTGAAAACAAAAGATGACCTCGTTCAATTTGAAGAGGCTTTGCGCGCTGTGATGATATCGCTTGCAACGCAAATTGTGCGTGATGGTGAAGGCGCAAGCAAGTTCATCACCATTGATGTGACAGGTGCGGTGAGCGAAGCATCAGCCAGGCGCATTGGGCTTGCGATTGGCAACTCACCTTTGGTGAAAACAGCGATTGCGGGCGAAGATGCCAATTGGGGACGTATTGTGATGGCTGTTGGTAAAGCAGGTGAGCCAGCTGACAGAGATAAGCTTGCGATTGCAATTGGCGATATTGCCATCACGGAAGACGGCCAGCGCAAGCACGATTATGATGAGGCCCCTGTCGCCGCTCATATGAAAGGTGATGAGATTCATATCCATGTTGATATCGGTCTTGGCGATGGCAAGGCACGCATTTGGACTTGCGATTTGACGCATGGCTATATCTCAATCAATGCTGATTATCGCAGTTAGGGTCTCACAGCTATGTCTAAGAAAATTGTGACGGTTGTGGCCTGTGCGCTTGTGGATGTTGA
>WTHW01000021.1 GCA_011526395.1 Alphaproteobacteria bacterium | reverse complement strand
CCCGCATCTCATCGACTTTGTCATATTCGATTTCAGGGAAAACGATCTGTTCTTTTAGACCCATTGAATAGTTACCGTTACCATCAAAGCTCTTGCCGTTCAGACCACGGAAGTCACGAACACGTGGCAATGCAACATTGACCAGACGGTCAAGGAATTCATACATGCGATCACCGCGTAAAGTCACCTTACAACCAATGGCCATACCTTCACGCAATTTGAAAGACGCATTCGCTTTCTTTGCACGAGTAACCACTGGCTTTTGGCCTGTGATAGCAGCCATTTCATTGACTGCTGCTTCAATCTTCTTGGAATCGCGAACCGCTGATCCCACACCCATATTCACGACGACTTTTTCAATGCGGGGAACCTGAAGGTTATTGTTATAACCAAAATGTTCCATCAGAGCCGGGCGAACTGCCGTCAGATAATGTTCTTCAAGACGCGTCTTCATCTCAGCCTTCCTGCTAATTAACTAATGACCTTGCCAGATGCTTTTGCGACACGCACTTTTTTACCGTCTTTTTCAACGATAGAAACGCGTGTAGCAGCACCTGAGTCAGGATCGATAAGTGCGACATTAGAAATTGCAATTGGTGCTTCAAACGCTTCGATACCGCCCGCATTGGCTTGCGTTGGACGACGATGACGCTTGACAACATTGATGCCTTGAACGCGGACGCGATTGTCGGCGCGCAAAACCTCAAGGACTTCACCTTTTTTGCCACGATCACGACCAGTAGTCACAATTACCTGGTCGCCTTTTTTAACCTTAAAATAGGCCATTATAACACCTCCGGTGCCAGTGAGATGATCTTCATGAAATTGCGCGAGCGCAATTCACGTGTCACTGGGCCAAAAATACGAGTGCCGATTGGCTCATTTTGTTTATTGAGCAAAACAGCGGCGTTCTTGTCAAAACGGATAGCAGATCCATCGGGGCGGCGAACTTCTTTGGCTGTGCGCACGATAACCGCACGATACACATCACCTTTTTTCACCTTGCCACGAGGAATTGCTTCCTTGACAGACACAACAATAACATCGCCTACACCAGCGATCATGCGACCTGAGCCACCAAGCACCTTGATACACTGAACACGACGTGCGCCAGAGTTATCAGCTACTTCGAGGTTTGACTGCATTTGAATCATGATCTGTCCCCTTATCTCTTATTTTGAGTCTTCGTAGACGACTTCAAAAGATTTCGTCTTTGACACGGGCACACATTCACGAATGCGCACTTGGTCACCTGTCTTAAATTTGTTATCTGCATCGTGCGCAGCAAATTTTTTGCTCTTTGTGATGAACTTCTTGTAAACGGGGTGCATAATGCGGCGCTCAACCCGGACAACGACTGTCTGGTCAGCTTTATCGCTTACAACTGTTCCCTGCATAATACGCTTTGGCATAGTTTAATTCCTTTACACCGATTATGCGTCAGCTGATGCTAACTTTTCACCAAGCACGGTTTTAATACGTGCAATCTCACGACGAATTGTGCGCATACGAGCTGTGTTTTCCAACGAGCCCTGAGCGACCTGAAAACGCAAATTAAACTGTTCTTTTTTCAAAGTCACAATTTGAGCCTTCAATTCGTCAACTGTGCTGGCGCGGAGATTTTCTGCTTTATTGGCCATCTTCAACTACCCTTTAGTCAACATCGCCTAGGCGGCGCACAATTTTGGTATCAATAGGCAATTTCGCAGATGCGAGCTTCAGAGCTTCTGAAGCCAAATCCCATGATACACCATCAATTTCAAATAGGATACGACCAGGGGCAACACGTGCTACCCAAAATTCTGGTGAACCCTTACCTTTACCCATACGGACTTCAGCAGGCTTTGATGATACAGGCACATCAGGAAATACGCGGATCCAGACACGACCAGCACGGCGCAGGTGACGTGTAATCGCACGACGAGCTGCTTCGATTTGGCGCGCTGTAATACGCTCAGGTGATGTGGCCTTTAGACCATAAGCACCAAAGTTGAGCTGTGTGCCCCCTTTGGCATTACCGTGAATCCGCCCTTTATGAGCTTTACGGAATTTAGTACGTTTTGGCGACAGCATTGTCTTGTCTCCTCTTTAGCGATCAGCGCCTGAACGCTGGCCTGAAGGACCAGTCTGTTCATTTAG
>WTHW01000045.1 GCA_011526395.1 Alphaproteobacteria bacterium | reverse complement strand
CTTGGGATTGGTGATGATACTCTTATCTTGATAGGGGCAACAGCAACCTTCACTTTGGTCAGTTTTGCATTCTTGCTAAGACCTCTCATTCTGGCAACGATCGACCCTGTCTTTTTTGATAGCCAATTCAAATACCCACAGCTGATACCGCAGCTTTTCATGTTTTTGCTTGTTTTGAATTTGCTCGCTGCTTTTAAATCCTTGGGCACGCTTATGGCGGTGGGATTAATGATATTGCCTGCCACTTCTGCTCGCTATTGGGTATCACGCGTGACGACATACCTTTTGCTCACATTCGTTTTTGCAATTGTCAGTTGTTGGGCGGGTCTAATTTTATCGTTCTATTTAAGTGATGTGCCAACAGGCCCAGCTATCATCTTGGTTGCTGGTGCAATATTCCTTTTCAGCCTCATGGCATCACCCTTGGGGTTGTTTTCAAAAAAGTTACATAACTCATCAAGTATGAAAGCGTAAGAAATGCGTATTTTACCTCTATTTTTGTCACTTGTTTTGTTGGGGCAGGGGAGTGCTTTGGCCAAAACAAAAGTGGTGGCAAGTTTTTCAATTTTGGCAGATATGGTCCAAGAAGTGGCTGGTGATAATGCAGAAGTCACATCAATTGTTGGTCCAGATGCTGATGCGCATCTTTACATGCCAAAGGCAGGTGATGCGATTGCTGTCGCTGAGGCAGATATTGTATTTGTCAACGGATTAGGGTTTGAAACATGGGTTGCAGACCTCATTTCAAATTCTGGCACAAATGCGACTATTGTTACTGTAACTGATAAAGTAACGCCTCTGCTCGTTGAGGGTGAAGTTGACCCTCATGCTTGGAATAATATTGATAATGGCATCCTATATGTCCAAGCGATTGCCGCTGGTTTGAGTGATATTGATCCCAATAATGCGTCATCATATAAAGCGCGTGCTGCCTCTTATATTGAAAAGCTTGAGGCTCTAGATACAAAGGCGCGCAAAGCTATCTCAGCAGTGCCAGTTGAAAAGCGAATTGTGGTCACAGCCCATGATGCCTTTGGCTATCTGGCAAATGCTTATGATATGACATTCTTGGCGCCTGTTGGTATTGATACAGAAGCAGAGCCGTCAGCAAAAGAACTAGCTGCGTTGATTGATAATCTCAAAGAAGTAAACGCACGCGCTGTATTTGTTGAAAATATCACAAACAGCGCGTTGATTGACCAAATTTCAGCGGAAACGGGAATTGAAGTTGGCGGCCGAATTTATTCTGATGCTCTGTCTGTCCAAGGCTCGCCAGCGACAAGCTATGTTGCCATGTTTGAGCATAATGTCAGCTTGTTGGTGCAAAAATTATCCCAATAAAGCATAGGCTTTAAAGCAACAATCAAGCCAGCACTTTCCCTTTGCGTGTGATAGTGCTGGCATGGTATCACTTTGGCATCTTTTCTCAATTGAACTGCGGAGATAGAGTTATGCGAAAAAATAATGTCAAGGCATGTTGGGCAGAGGGCAAAGCTGCTTTATGTGGGTGGATTGCTACTGAATCTTCTGTGCTGGCTGAAACAGTAGGTGTGTCCGGTGTAGATGCAGTTGTGGTCGACTTGCAGCATGGCGCCTCAGATGTTCACAATCTCATGTCAATGATGCAGGCCATCTCCGCCACGCCAGCATCTCCTATGGTCAGGTTGCCGGGTAATGTGCCAGAAATTATCATGAAATCACTTGATTTTGGTGCCTATGGCGTCATATGCCCGCTGATCAATTCTGCTGAGGAAGCCCGTCAATTTGTTGACGCAGCTATGTATCCGCCAGAAGGCGGGCGTTCTTTTGCTTCAGCACGAGTAGTGAATTATGCTGGTGCAGATTATGCGAAACATGCGAATGAAGAGATCGTAAAATTGGCGATGATTGAAACGCCTCAAGGCCTCGAAAATATCGAGGAGATTCTTCAAGTGGAAGGTCTTGATGGTATTTTTGTTGGGCCAACAGACCTAGCGCTAACAATGGGCTTAACGCCGGGTCCTGAAAAGTCTCAGCCAGTGCTGGAAGAGGCCATAGCACATTGTGTAGCTATGACAAAAAAAGCAGGCAAAAAGGCCGGTATATTTTGTTCAGGCGGCAAGGGCAGTGCTATCCGCAGAGATGAAGGTTTTGACCTAGTTG
>WTHW01000076.1 GCA_011526395.1 Alphaproteobacteria bacterium | reverse complement strand
CGGCAAAGCCCATAACCCCAACATTCAACAAGCCAGCATAGCCCCATTGAATATTCACACCAAGCGCCATAATCGCTGAAATTAGCCCCAAATTTAAGATAGCAAGTGACAAGTTCCAGCTTTGCAAAAAGCCGACAGCTACGAATAACAACGCCATTGCGCCAAATAAGGCAAAATCTCTATTTTGTTTAATCATAGTGTTTGCCCCTTAAAGATGCCTGTCGGTCTGACCAGCAGAACAATGACCAAAACAGTAAATGAAACAGCAAATTTATAGTCCGTAGATAACAGCTGAACAAGACCATCCATTTTCCATTCATCTGGCAGCAGATAGCCAAAAAAGCGCTTATAGGCAAAGGTGACGAGCACCTCAGATAAGGCGATGACAAACCCACCTGCAATGGCGCCAAGTGGAGAGCCAAGTCCGCCCACAATCGCCGCTGCGAAAATAGGTAACAATAATTGCAAATAGGTGAATGGCTTATAGCTTTTATCAAGGCCATATAAAGTGCCTGCAATTGTGACGAGAACGCCAACCAAAATCCAAGTGATCATCACCACTCGATTTGGATTAATGCCAGATAATAAAGCGAGATTTTCATTATCAGAATAAGCACGCATTGACTTGCCTGTGCGGGTCTTATTTAAAAACCAGAATAAGGCAGCGACACAGATAATGGTGATAATGACAGTGATGCCTTGTGTCATTTTCAGCGCTAAACCTTGTTCAAAACCTGTGAGGTTCTTGAACTCTCTTGCAGAAATGATGAAGCGTTCACCATCTGTGAAATTACGATCTTTCGGGCTGATGATAAATCGTATCAGGCCATTATAGAAGAACATCACACCAAGAGATGCAATCATCAAAATCACAGGTGTGGCTTTGACCCCTCTGTGAAAGCGATAAACAACCTTATCTGTAGCCAGCAAAAGCAAGATAGAGGCGATAATGCCTACAGGTAAGGCAAGCAAGGCTGTTGGCAAAGGACCAAGGCTGATGCCCCAATTTTGTAATGCCCATGTGAAGAGAATGACAGACATGGTGCCAAAAGACATGGCTTCCCCATGCGCGAAATTTGAAAAGCGCAAAATCGCATAAATTAAGGTGACACCAAGCGCGCCAAGCGCAAGCTGGCAGCCATAGGTGATGCCAGGTATCAGCACGAAGTTAGCTAAGAGAATAAAGGCGTTTAAACTTTCCATTATATTAGCCTCCTAAAAATGCTTTGCGCACATCAGGGTCAGCCATTAACGCTGCGCCTGTATCTGTGTATCGATTGCGCCCTTGCACCAACACATAGCCTTTATCAGCAATGTTGAGCGCTTGTTTGGCATTTTGCTCAACCATCAAAATAGCGATGCCTGTTTTTGCAATTTCAATAATGCGGTCAAATAATTCATCCATCACAATCGGTGAGACACCCGCTGTTGGCTCATCAAGCATTAACACTTTAGGCTTTGTCATTAAGGCTCGTCCTACGGCCACTTGTTGGCGTTGACCACCTGACAATTCACCAGCTGCTTGACGTCTTTTTTCTCGTAAAATAGGGAATAAATCAAAGACTTGTTCCATGGTATCACGATAATCATCTTCTCTGATAAAGGCACCCATTTCGAGATTTTCTTGCACCGTCATGGAGGTGAAGACATTGGCATTTTGTGGCACAAAGCCCATGCCTTTATTCACTCTATCTTGAGGGCTGAGATGGCTAATATCTTCACCATCCATTAATACAGATCCTTCTCTGATAGACAGCATGCCAAAGACGGCTTTCATCGCTGTTGATTTGCCAGCGCCATTAGGGCCTACCACCACGGCGATTTCACCTTTTTCAACACCAATGGTGCAATCATGGAGAATATCAGCGCCGCCATAGCCGCCTGTCATATTTTGACCAATTAAGAAAGCCATTATTTGCTCTCCTGTGCAGGTTTGTTTTTCAAGCCTGTGCCAAGATAGGCTTCGATGACATCTTCATTATTCTTGATCTCATCTGCTGTGCCTGTTGCCAACACTTTGCCCTCTGCCATACAGATAACGGGATCGCAAAGTCGTGAAATAAATTCCATATCATGTTCAATCATACAAAAGGTATAGCCGCGCTCTTTATTCAAACGCAAAATGGCATCGCCAATCGTATTGAGCA
>WTHW01000004.1 GCA_011526395.1 Alphaproteobacteria bacterium | reverse complement strand
GCGTAAGGTGCGAGCAAATCAATCACCTTAATACCTGTGACAAGAATTTCTGATTCTGTTGACTGGTCAACATAGTCAGGTGCCGGACGGTGAATTGGGAAATGTGTGTCTGACTTAACAGCTTCACCTTCGTCAACTGGCTCACCAATCACGTTCAAAATACGGCCCAATGTTTCAGGTCCAACTGGCACTGTAATCGGTGCGCCTGTGTCTGTGGCTTTCGTGCCACGAACAAGACCTTCTGTTGAGTCCATCGCAATTGTACGAACAGTTGATTCGCCCAAATGCTGTGCGACTTCAAGAACAAGGCGGTTGCCATTGTTATCAACTTCAATCGCGTTCAAAATATCAGGGATATTCCCTTCAAATTCCACATCGACAACAGCGCCGATGACCTGAGAGATTTTTCCAACTGCATTTGCCATGGTGTTTAACTCCGGGCTTCTTTTTAAAAATTACGTTACGTTAGAGCGCTTCAGCACCAGAAATGATTTCAATCAATTCCTTAGTGATGTTGGCCTGACGGGTTCTGTTATAAACAAGTGTAAGACGGTCAATCATATCGCCCGCATTACGTGTCGCATTATCCATCGCTGTCATACGAGCTGCTAGCTCTGAGGCAGATGATTCAAGGAGCGCACTGAAAAGCTGTGTTGCCACATTGCGTGGCAATAATGCTTTTAAGATTTCTTCTTCATCTGGCTCATATTCATAAGAGGCTTGCAAACCTGTGTCAGCTTGCTCTTCAACCTCACCCACCTCGGCAGGGATTAATGAGCTGTGTGTGACATCCTGTTTGATGACATTGACAAACTTATTATAAAGCATTGAGACAGAATCAAATGTGCCTGCTTCAAAGCCTTCAATAATCTTGGCGGCAATTTCTTGCGTATCGCCAAATTCTGCCTTGCCTTGGATACCCTCAACGCGGCCAAATGTTTTGTCAGAAATCTCATCGCCGAGTGCATCTGCTGATTTACGTCCAACGACATAAACAAGCACATTCTGCCCTGCGGCTTGCTTTTCTTGCATAATCTTGCGTGCGGCTCTGGTGATGAAGGCATTAAAGCCACCACACAGACCCTTATCCGCTGAGATAATCACAAGCAGATGTGTTTTCACATCACTGCGACCGACCAATAATTCAGGCGCAGATGATGCATCAGCTTTCGCCGCAAGAGAGGCAATCACGTCGTTCATTCTGTTTGAATAAGGACGTGATGCTTGCGCCACCTCTTCAGCACGTCGCAGCTTTGCAGCCGCAACAAGCTTCATCGCAGATGTAATTTTCTGCGTGGATTTGACGCTATCAATTCGCGTCTTTAGATCCTTCAAATTTGGCATCGAGTTGTCTCCAGCCCTATCTGATAGCTACAGGTTCTCTTAGCTCTTATGCAAATGTCTTTGCAAAAGCTTCGATTTCGGCACGTAATTTCGCTTCAGTCTCATCAGAGAGCTTCTGCTCGTCACGAATAGTCTTCAAAATATCTTTACCAGCGCTGTGGATATGCTCCATCAAGCCAGCTTCGAAACGACCCACATCTGATACTGGGTACGGGTCAAGATAACCCTTCACACCAGCGAAGATGACCACAACCTGCTCTTCAACAGTCAATGGTGCATATTGTGGCTGTTTCAACAATTCAGTTAGACGAGAGCCACGCTCTAGCAACTGACGTGTTGAGGCATCCATATCAGAGGCGAACTGCGCGAACGCTGCCATCTCACGATACTGAGCCAATTCTAGCTTAATGGAACCAGCAACCTGTTTCATCGCCTTAATCTGAGCAGCAGAGCCCACACGAGACACTGACAGACCCACATTCACAGCTGGGCGAATACCCTTGTAGAATAGCTCTGTTTCAAGGAAGATCTGGCCATCTGTGATCGAAATCACATTTGTTGGAATATAGGCTGACAAGTCACCAGCTTGTGTTTCAATCACTGGCAGAGCTGTCAAAGAGCCTGAACCATTATCAGCATTCAACTTCGCCGCACGCTCTAGTAGGCGTGAGTGCAAGAAGAAAACGTCACCTGGGTAAGCTTCACGGCCTGGTGGGCGACGAAGCAATAGTGACATCTGGCGATACGCTACAGCTTGCTTTGACAAATCATCATACACAACAAGAGCGTGCATGCCGTTATCAC
>WTHW01000010.1 GCA_011526395.1 Alphaproteobacteria bacterium | reverse complement strand
ATAAGAGACAGGTGTTGCTTTGCCCATTTGCTGCTCTTTATATGATGCCAGCTACCCTGTAATGCACATCGCAAAATGAAAAAATTACGCTTGCATTTCTCTTATCGCTAACATAATCATATTTTGTATACAATATGTATTTTTCTGACGGGGCGTCGGGTACGCTCTGAAAGTGAAAGAGGGTATAAAGATGAGTGAAGAGACTCAAGTCAACGCATCACGCCGCGGTGGCAGAGGTGAGCGCCGCGCGCTTCGCACAAAGCCAGATCATAAAATGCTTGGCCATCTGCAAGGAAAATTACCTCTCACAGAGCCGATGAGCCAAGATCAGGTAGAGATGATTGATAATGCCTCTTTGGATATCCTAGAAGAGGTTGGTGTTGTTTTCCGTGATGATATTGCCCTTGAAGATTGGAAGCGCATCGGCGCTGATGTACGCGGCGAGACAGTTCATCTAGACAGGGCGCTTGTCAAAGATCTTATCAGCACCATCCCTTCTGATATCACCCTTCATGCGCGCAACCCTGAAAAGTCAGTAAAGCTAGGCGGGCGCAATTCCATTTTCGTGCCGATGACAGGGGCGCCTTATTTGCGTGATTTGGATGATATGCGCCGGTCGCCAACCTTGGATGATTTGGCAACATTCCACAAACTAGCTCACATGATGCCAGCGATGCATTCCTCTGCTCACCATATTGTTGAGCCTATGGATCACCCAATCTCGCACAGGCATCTGCGCATCACACATTCATCTATGGTGCATTCTGATAAGACTTTTATGGGTATGACCACCTCAGGCAAAAATGCCGAAGATGTGCTTGATATGTGCGCGCTGCTATTTGGGGCAGACTATCTTGAAACACATCCTGTTGTTGTGGGCAATTGTAATGGTAACTCGCCACTTGTATGGGACGAGACCATGTTATCAGCCATGCGTGCTTTTAACCGCCGCAACCAGCCTGTTTTATGCTCTCCGTTTGTTTTGGGCGGGGCAAATACACCAGCGTCGACCGTGCCAACCGTCGCACAGCTGAATGCAGAGGCGCTATCAGCTTTGGCTTATACACAAGTGACCCGTCGCGGCTGTCCTGCGATTTATGGTCATTATTTATCAACGGTCTCAATGCAATCAGGCGCGCCAATGGCTGGCACGCCCGAGATCAGCTTGATGAATTTCATGATTGGTCAGATGGCACGCTATTATAACATCCCGTGGCGTACCTCAAACACGCTTGGCGGTGCGAAGACATTGGATGCTCAATCAGGGTATGAATCAGCAACGACCCTCATGGCGGTTCTTATGTCTGGTGCGAATTATATCTGGCATTCTGCTGGCTGGAACGAGGCTGGCATGCATTGTTCAATCGCCAAATTCATCGTTGATTCAGAACAATGTGCGATGGGATACCGTATGGCAGAAGGCTTGCGCTGGGATGATTTTGACGAAGCACTCGCCGCTGTCAGAGATATCGGTCCGGGCGGCCATTATCTAGGTCATCCTCACACGCAAGAGAAATTCCAAGAGGCATTTTTCATGCCAAAGCAATTTGATAATAACAGCTTTGAGCAATGGGTCGCTGAAGGAGAGCTTGATACAACAGAGCGCGCGCTGCGCACAGCAAGGCAGATGCTAAAAGAATATGAACAGCCAGCCCTTGACCCTGCGATTAACGAAGCCTTGCTAGATTACATCGCACGCCGCGAGCGTGAGATCCCAGCAATGGATGCCCTAAATCAAGATCATTAAGTATCAGGATCATTAAATTTATGAGGCTTTATGCCTCATAAACAGCAACCGCATTCCCAAGAAGCGATTCTTCAGGGGCAAAGCCTATGCCAGCCTCTGATAGTGCATAATGATATCCATCTTGCGAGCGCATACCCTTACCAGGCGCAATATCAACGGTCAGCATATCCTGACAAGCCCATCCGCCAAGGCGCATTTCCTCTGGGATAGATAATGCCAAAGCGCTCGCTTCTGTATCAGCCATCACAGAGCCACCAGTTGCCATCACATAAATCTGCAACCCATGCGCCAGCGCCATATCACGCAAGCGGCGCGCTTTGGTCAGCCCGCCAACACGGTTAATTTTGATACCCGCAATCTCAGCAATCCCCTCATGCACAATACGTGTCATATCTTGCAGAGTGACAAGTGTCTCATCCACAGATATCGGTGATTGTGTCAAAGGCCTGATGCGCGCAATATCATCTAATGTCTCGCAAGGCTGTTCAAACGAGACACCCAAATCAGAGACAGCATTCATAACAATCACAGCCTCACGGCGTGACCATGCTCTGTTCACATCATATAAAATGCGCTCACCCGGCAGGCGGTTTTCTTCCAAAAAGCGGATGCGCTCAATATCCTTTTCAACATCACCGCCGACTTTAACAGAATGGCCAACATAGCCCATTGCGCGGTAATCTTTGATGATATTCAGCATATAGTCAGGCGTACCCGACGATACAGATGACATAATCCGCACCCCGCCGCCTCTATCGCCGCCCAACATCTGTGTCAGTGACATATTGCTTGCTTGGCCCTTAATATCCCAACATGCCAGATCAATCGCTGATTTTGCATAAAGATGACCGGGCAGTTGCTTATCCATCGCATATTCGATCATCTCTAATTCACGCGGGTCAAGCCCCATCAGCGCAGGTGCCAATGTCTCAATCCCAGCTCTGATACCCGGCCCATGTGCTGGCACATAGGTATGACCCCACGGCGTGCCTTCGCCCCATCCAGTGATGCCTTCATCTGTCTCAATCTTCACAAAAGTCGCATCAAGCACATCAAAGCGCAGGCGCCCGCCAGATAAAAAATAAGGCTGTGATAGGGGCAAATCTTTATGAAATACTGTGATTTTTGTAATCTTCATGACACATCTCCGTAAATAGCGACAGGGGAGCCCAAACTATCATAATCAGGCGTCACGCCAAGACCTGGCGCATCACTGGCATAAAGCTTGCCATTGGCTGTTTTGGGGCCCGGCTTGCCAGTAGAGGCTGTATTATAATTATGCAAATCAGTTGAGTTCAGCAAAAACTCCTGCGGTGTTGAGGCCGCAAAATGAGAGACAGCTGCTGTGGCAATCTCGCCGCCCCAGCTATCTTCAGAGACAACAGGGATACGGTTTGTGACAAAGAAATCACGCACCCGGCGCGCTTTGCTAAGACCGCCAAGATTTGAGATTTTCAAACAAGCCGCATCTGCGCCTTTATCATGCACGATACGCATTGCCATTTTCAAATCAGTGACACATTCATCTAACTTCATCGGCAAATCAGTCTTAGCGCGCACTTGCTGGCATTCCTCATAAGTCTGGCATGGTTGCTCTAGGATATAATCAAGATGGCTTGTCGCGCGCACAACACGAATGGCATCATCCACGCGCCATCCCTGATTGGCATCCACCAATGCTTTTTCACCTGTTTTTAACAAAGGCACAGTGGCTTTAATGCGCTCAATATCTGCCGCCCAATCAGCGCCAACCTTAATCTGAAACTGACGATATCCTGCGGCTCTATGGGCATCTAATTCAGCAGTTGTCTCTTCGATGGATTTTTGCGGTGCCACGCGATACATCGGCGCGCCATCTGTTAATTTGCCGCCCATCAACATCCATACAGGCATATCAGAGGCTTTGCCCAATATATCCCAAAAAGCAGCATCAAACGGCGCTTTGGCATAACCATGTCCTTGGATAGTGTTATCCATCAGCCGTTCTAGGGCATAAATCTGGCGCGGGTCTTGTCCCATCAAAGCAGGGGCGAGCAGGCGGGCGGCGGCTTCCACCCCTTCTGAATGGGCAATCATGTAATTTTCACCGCACGGGGTGAACTCGCCGCATCCTGTTATGCCAGCATCCGTATGCACCACAACAACAGAGGCATAGGCAGTTGTAATCGCATTGCCAGCGCCCCATCCATAAGAGCCACCTACATAAGGCAGTCCTTTTTTATAAATCGCAATGCCTGTTATTTTCATGGGCATACCACGATATTGCCAATATGTGATTTTGCGATAAAGGCGCGCTGTGCGTCATGCAAATCAGCCAAAGGATAGCTGGCTGCCAATAAAGGCTTTATTTCACCACGCTCAATATAACCCACCAGCTTTGCAAACAGGCCAACAGGCACAATCGTTGCGCCAGTGAACACCAAATCACGCAAATAGAATGTCCGCAAATCAAATTCAACCATCGGCCCTGCAATCGCACCAGCACAGGTCAAGCGGCCGCCACGTTCAATGCAATCAAGCCATGTTGGCCAGCTATCACCGCCGACCACATCAGCTAAAACACTGACCGTATCTTTGCCAATCGCAGCGCGCAATTCAGCTTTCAGATCAGCACAATCACGGTCAATCACATGATGCGCGCCAATCTCTTTCAATGTATCCATTTTTGACTTGCTAGAAAGGGCGATGCTAATCGCCCCTCTGCGGTTGACCAGCTGTATCAGGGCTGAACCAACCCCGCCTGAAGCCCCTGTAATCAGAACGTTATCACCTTGTTTAACACCGGCACGCTCAAGCATATTTTCAGCTGTGATATAGGATGTGGCAAAGGTCGCAATCTCAGCATCTGATAGCTGGCTTTCCACCACATGAACATGCTTTTGCGATATCTTTGTGAACTCAGCATAACCCCCATCACATTCAGAGCCATAATAGCCACATTTGTCACGGTTATCTGGGTCATCCCAGTCACGAAGCCAAGTATCAATCATCACACGCTTGCCCATCAATGACGGGTCAGCCTCTGGTCCAATCTCAACAACCTCACCAACCACATCAGCACCTTGAATGCGCGGAAAGGTGATGGCCGCACCGCCCCATGTGGCATCTTCCTCATCTGCCTCATCAAACGCGCCGCCTGTTGTGTTTACTGATACCGCTTTTGAATACCATGCTGTGCGGGTATTGATATCTGTATTATTCAGACCACACGCGCCAACCTTAATCAGAACTTCATCACCAGTGATTGATGGTACAGGCCAATCTTCATGCCATTCCAGCATGTCAAAATCACCATGTCCTTTTAGCACAAAGGCTTTCATTGTCTGTGTCATCACCATTCCTCTGATCGAAAAGTTAAGGGCGCTGGTCGTGCGGCTTATCTGCCGCATCACGCATCCAGCTTTGTAAGGCTTTCACCGAATGTTCTGAATTCACACCGCTATTAGGATCGACGACCAACGGGCCCGGACGGTACCCTCTTGAATGCAGGCCACGCTGAACAGATTCAACCAAATGGATATCTTCTTCAACAGTGGTTTCTCTATCTTGGATGGCAAGCTTGTGGATGACATCATCACCATGACCACCACCTGTATACCAGCCGCGATACACCACAACGTGGTTCGCATCAAGCGCGCGCCAATGATAGGTATTGATCACATTACCCGGATAAACTTGGAACGAGAAAAGCGGCCATAAATACCAGCTTGAATAATTCGTCGCATTCTGTTTGTCCGTATCAATATGATAGGTCATATCATCAAGATTCTGACACTCAGTTGTATGGCGCAAACAATAACCTTGCGGCTGAATATCATAAGTCTCTGGCTTCACCACCCCTGTTGAAAATGTCGGATGGTTTAACGAGCAATGATAACATTCTGAATAATTTTCAACAGATACTTTCCAGTTACAATTTTCTGGAATTTCCACATATTCTAGCGGGCGTAGCTCTTGCCAGTGCGGTACAAATGATTCCAACTCTTGGCGCACATTTGGGAACCAGTCATCCATGGGTGCGGCATCATCATCCAAATTGACAAAAATAAAGCCAAGGAAAATCTCTGTGCGCACAGATGTTAAGCAAATCTGAGAGCCATCAAACCCTTCAACAGATTTTGTGTTTGGACCGGCACGGAATTGCCCTGCTAAATCATATGTCCATGCATGATATGGGCATGTGATCACTTTTGATGAGCCTGCCCCTGTGACCAGCTGATGAGCGCGGTGCTGACATACATTGTAAAATGTGCGAATTTCGCCATCACGACCCATCACACAGAACAAGCTTTCATTGGCAATTTCAAACGAGAAATAATCACCTGCTTTTTCTAATTGTGACTGATGACCAGCAAATTGCCATGTTTTGGCAAATAGCGTCTCACTCTCTGTCTTAAAGATAGCTTCGTCGGTATAATAACGTGCCGCAAGCGACAAAGTCGGTGCTGCCATATTTGATGATCCGCTCATTTACTCATCCTTATCATAATACCCAAAATCATTGCGTCTTGCATGGAACTGTTCCACACGGTCTACGATTTCATCACTTGCCCCTGCAATCACAAAAGACAATATGGTCTCTAGCAATGCAATAATCGACACAGATGACGGAAAAAATTGTGAGGTGTCAATATGTGTTACGAACCCATAATCAGCTTTGGTGATAACAGGTGCGCTGTTGGTATCTGACAGCCCGACCAAAGTCATGCCTTGTGACTTCGCAAAATCAACTGCCTCTAACACTTCTTTTCGATAGGGGCGCATGGTAATCGCTATCAGTACATCATTTTCATTCGCGCGCGCCAAATCATCAAGCGCTGTCGAAGCAGGGCGCGGTATCGCCACAAAATCATTCATCCCTGTCGAGGCAAGATAGGCAAAATTATTGGCATTGGTATAATTCACACCAACACCCATAATATAGACCTTGCGTGCGGCCCATATGGCTTTGGCAGCTTGTTCTAAATGCGCTTCATCAATGCCAGCAAATGTGCGCTCTAAATTGGACAGCGCATCACCAACCATCGTGGCATAAAGCCCTGACATCTCGCCTTTTTTCTGAATGGATTGAAGCCACCTGACACGGTCAGGGAAATTGGCAGAGCCGCCGCGAACCGAATCACGGAATGTTTCACGAAACTCATCATAACCATCAAAGCCAAATTCACGTGCCAGACGCACAACTGTATTTGGCTTCACAGTCGCTGCATCTGATAAAGCGCGCACAGATGATATGGATACATCTTGCGGATTATCCATCACATAGCGCGCGGCCAAGCGTAATTGCGGCGATAAGCTCTCATATCGCTTGCCAAGCTGATCTAATAAATCATCAATCGGGCTCATATCACCACTCAAATACAACAATCACCCTGCCAGAACACAGGCTCTCGCAAGCAGGAAATCTGACTACTTATACT
>WTHW01000066.1 GCA_011526395.1 Alphaproteobacteria bacterium | reverse complement strand
TGAATGGCAATCAAAGACACAACAATCAGAATGGTTGGCTGGATAGTGGCTGGAATAGGGGGATCAAAGGCAGTGCCAAACATTTCCCACCGGTAGAATTTAATAACAAAGACCTGTTTGAAGCTGCCAAAAATTAAGAAGAAGGCAAAGATAACGATGAGCGCCACTGAAATCGTATCGAAGATTTTTTGAACCCAGCGTGGTACCACTTCATACAAGATGAAAATGCGGATATGACAACGCTGCTGCATGGCATAAAGGCCTGAGAATAAGAAGACAAAGCCTGCAATCCAGAGGGTTAATTCATTGGCCCATAATGTTGGAGCTTCAACAACATAGCGTAAAAAGACTTCCCAAAGCATCACCATTGTCATGCTGATGATCATGATCATCGTCAACCGGCCGAAGAATAACGCGATTCTATCAATCGGGCGCACATCCTCATATTCCATAGGTGCGCCTTGCAAATTGCGTGCGCCTAGGAAAAAGAACACAGGCAAGGCTAATAAAGTCAGCCAGTCAATGAAATCCATGAAGCCACCAAACAGACCAGGTATGTTCGGTGTTACATCTTTACGCATATGAAGCTGGCTCATCTGGTCAAAAAGACTTTGGCTGGCCGGCGGAATGAAATCTAATAAATAGGCAGGCATGTGCCACACGACCCAGCCGCCACAAACAAATACTGCAAACGGATATACCCATTCCAGCAGCGTGCCGGATTTGTCTTCCATTTTGTCCCCCTCTTTTTAAGCTGAGCTCTTATTTTTGAGCTCTTCACTTACGCTAACGCAATTTGTAAAAAATACACGGATAAAATATGAAAAAATTACATGTCCTAATAATTTTTGCGAATTGGCAATTTTTTAAAATCTAAAACTCATAAATCTGGGTGACACTAAATAGTTAGCAAATAACATCTCTCAAATTTTGGTTATATTTAACGCTTTGTGCTTATGAGATAAAAACGGCAGGATCCTGAACTCAAGATCCTGCCGCAATTGGTTGTTAGACCGAATAAACGGGTCTTACTTCATCGCGCCCAGGTTCACTAGGAAGTCGATGTGGCTCTGAAGTAGAGCTTTCGCTTCTGGTGTTGTTGCGAATTCTGTCCAGCCTGATTTCACAGCTGCACGGAACTTAGCAAGCTCTTCTGGTGACCACTCATACAGGTTGATGCCCTTCGCACGAAGGTCTTTAGCTGTCTGTGCGTTCTTCACTTCGTTGATTGTTGCGTTATGCAGAGCAAGTGAATCCATAGCCACAGTCATGATCTTCTTATGATGATCAGGCATTGCGTCCCATACGTCCTTACGGCAAGCAAGGTGGTCAGCAGGCATTGAGTGGAAGCCTGGGTAGTTAGTGTGCTCAGCAATGTCATACAGACCTAGACCAACGTTGTTTGTCAGGTTTGCAGCATCAGCACCATCAATGATGCCTGTTTCCAGAGCTGTAAAGATTTCGTTAAAGTCCATCACGATCGGTGAAGCACCTAGGTTGGCGAACACTAATGTTGCTAGACCTGGAGGTGAACGGAACTTCCAGCCCTTGAAATCTTCAACATTACGGATTGGTGCAGTTGATGATAGTGATTCTGGACCTGGGATCCACCAGCCGATGAATTCCATATTGTAATCATTATAAAGATCATTTAGCGCATCACGACCACCGCCATGCAGCATCCATGACATCTGCTGATATGGGTTTGAATACCCGCCAAGAAGGTCACCAGCAAACTGGAAGGCTGGGTTCTTACCAGTCTGGTAAGCGCCGCCTGTCATATCACAGTCAAGGATACCTGTTGCAGCAGCATCAAATGTTTCCGCTGATTTTACAACAGCTGATGCATAGAACATTTCAACTTCAATCTCGCCATTTGACATAGCTGTGATATCGTCGATGTACTTACCAGCCATCTGACCTGACAGTGTTTCTTGTGAGAAGTGTGTCTGAATCCGAAGCTTTGTTGTTGCAGCATCTGCTGCAAAAGCTGTTGCTGCAGTTACAGCGGCAGCCATGCCGATAGTTTTTAACAATTTCATATTGTCCCCTCCCTTGTCCTTGCTGAATACACAACAAAAACAAATGATTGATTTTTGTATAGTCAAAAACCGTATCGGGGCAAATAAAGGTCGTCAACAGCAAATTAGAAT